>JBKJLB010000067.1:0-9361 GCA_046597075.1 Pelobium sp. | reverse complement strand
TGCACTTCTAAAAGCGTACTTAAACCTAATGATTTAGCCAGTTTGGCAAAATTCAATATCTCATCTGGAGTTAAGCAGGCCGCAATTAATAAAATGATATCAGCACCAATTGATTTAGCTTCAATGATTTGATATTCATCAATCATAAAATCCTTTCGTAGAATCGGAATTTGGTTGACCTTTCTAGCGGCTATCACATCATCATCATGACCCATAAAAAAATCACGATCTGTTAAAACAGATAACGCCGAAGCGCCAGCCGCCGCATAACCCATGGTTACTTCTTCAACCGTTACTTGGTCGTTAATAATTCCTTTTGATGGAGATTTTCTTTTAAACTCAGCAATAATTCCTGTTTTAGAAGGATCTGTTAAAAAATCTTTTAAGGCATAAGTTTCCCTTTTAAAACCGGCGGTTGATTCTAAATTTTTTATACTTTTCTGGGTTTTCGCCACCGCGACTTCTTCTTTTTTACGGGCAACTATTTTATCTAGAATATTCATTTTTTTATGCTAAAAGCCAATTTTTAATCATTTCTTTTCCAAATTCTGTTAATATTGATTCTGGGTGAAATTGTACTCCCCTAACGTCTAAAGTTTTATGTCGCAAAGCCATCATTACGCCATGCTCATCTTCTGCGGTAATCGTCAACTCATCAGGTAAATTATCAGATTTTACCGCCCAAGAATGGTATCGTCCCACTTTAAATTCGTTTGGTAAATCTTTAAAAAGAATTTCAGATTTATCTTTAATGTGGATGTTAGTTGCTGTGCCGTGAACTGGTTTCGAAAGATTGTACAATTCGCCACCAAAAACCTCGGCAATTGCTTGCTGACCCAAGCAAACACCCAAAATGCTTTTAGTTGGAGCGTATTTTTTGATTACATCTAACAATAAACCAGCTTCGGATGGAATACCCGGTCCGGGTGAAAGCAGAATTTTATCAAATGCGGCCACATCTTCAAGTTTAAATTTGTCGTTTCTCCAAACCTCAGCATCATGATCTAATTCATTTAGTAAATGCACTAAATTGTATGTAAAAGAGTCGTAATTATCTATAACGAGTATGTTCATTTTATTTTAAAAGTTGAAAGTTTAGAGTTGAGGGTTCAAATTTTTTGAACTTTAAACCTTTCACTTTAAACGTATTTTATATATCCTGAGCTTGTTTAATTGCATTTCTTAATGCCGCTATTTTGTTATTCACTTCATTTAACTCCGACTCTGGATTAGAATCAGCTACAATACCGGCACCAGCCTGATAATGTAATTTATTGTTTTTGCTGAGGAATGAACGAATCATGATGGCATGGTTAAAATCTCCGTTAAAGCCCATAAAACCAATAGCGCCACTATAAAAGCTTCGCTTTATGTTTTCATAAGCATCAATTAATTCCATAGCCCGATATTTTGGCGCACCGCTTAAAGTCCCAGCAGGGAAAGTGTCGGCAACAATTTTAAATGGATTTACACCTTCTTTTAAAGTCCCGCTCACTTTAGACACCAAGTGAATTAAATGAGAATAAAACTGAACTTCTTTATACGCTTTCACTTCTACATTTTCACAATGACGGCTTAAATCATTACGGGCTAAATCAACTAGCATCACATGCTCAGCAGTTTCTTTTGGGTCGTTTTCTAGTTGTTCCGCAATGATTTTATCTTGTGCATCATTACCCGAGCGTTTAAATGTTCCTGCTATGGGATATATAGTTGCTACTCTATTTTTAATGGTGAGTTGGGCTTCGGGCGAAGACCCAAAAATTTTGAAACTTCCATAATCAAAATAAAACAGATACGGAGATGGATTGATAGATCGTAAAGCTCTATAAACATTAAATTCATCTCCTAAAAAAGAAGTTTGAAAAGCCCGGGAAGGGACAATCTGAAAAACATCACCACGGAAAATATGGGTTTTCATCTTTTCTACCAAAGCTTTAAACTCGTTATCCGTTAAGTTAGAACTCTCCTCTCCTTTTGTCTCAAAATGATACTCTGGAAAGTTTTTGTTTTGAATAAGGTATTCGATTTTTTCTAAACCGTTTAGTTCTTTTTCAAATTCACTTTCGTTTTTTACAATATAAAGCTCATTTTTGAAGTGATCTATTGCGATAATGTATCTGTAAATATGATACTGAAAAGTTGGAATTTCCCGTTCGTTATTCGCCTCTTTTTTAAGTTTAATGTCCTCGAAATATTCAACCGCTTCGTGAGTGAAATAACCAAACAAACCATCTGCGATGAACTTTAAATTGGTGTCGGCATTACTTTCAAAACTTTTTCTAAAGGCGTAAACCTCATCTGTTAAGTTAAAATCTTTTTGGGTTTCAGCACTTCCATCAGGATAGCTTTTTTTCAACTCATCATTCTGGATTAAAATTCCAGCAATAGGATCACAACAAACATAACTCATACTGTTTTCACGGCTATGATAATCAGAGCTTTCTAGTAATAAGCTATTTGGGAAAACATCTCGTAAGCGTAAATAAACACTTACTGGTGTTGTGGTATCGGCCAAAAGCTTTTTAAAACTGACGTTAATTTTAAATTTTTTCATTTTTATATTCCTGATGCAAATCTAATCCAAAAAAAAAACCCAACGGATTAGCGTCGGGTCATATTTGTTTAGGTTTGGGTTTAAATTCTCTTTTAAACTATACAAATAAGTTAACCGATGCTGCTTTTAACGAGCGCCACCAACTATTGTTTGTATAAGTAATCTTATTCATTGCGATGCAAAAATATAAAGAAAAACGACTTTTGAAATCTTTTCGAGAAAAATATTTATGCAAACGTTTTGTTACATCGCCCACTGGTTTCTACCAGGCATGGTGAAGATAGCTAATAAAACGATCACAATTGCTAGCGTATAAAAAATGTAAATTGCTCTATGTTTTGCTTTATCTTCTTTCGCTCGTTTTGCTTTAGCATATCCAATGGTGATTAAGGCAATCGCTAAAATCATCATAGAAATATGCTCCACATTCCAGTACCTGTAAATTGGGTCGCTCATTTGAGAGAAATTAACATTTGGGCTAATGAAATAAAGTATTAAGCCAATTACCAACTGCAAATGTGCAGAAATTAGCGAAAAAAGGTTTACTTTTTTGTTGGTAGGCGTGTAAGGTTTGCTACCAGCGGTAATTGCCTGAACAATGGCTAATAAAACTAATACTAAAACCACATATCTTAAAGCGGAGTGTAGATGTAATAATCCTGTATACATAACGATTTTTTTAGGCAAATATAAGATAAAAAAAAGCGGAGTTTGAATTTTCAAACTCCGCCAACTCATCACAAAAAACTTTTCAATTATCTTGCATCCACAAAAATAGATTCTGGAAGTGTTGTTACTGTTGCGCTTGTAGTAGCGGCAACATTTCCACTATCAGTTAATCTAAAAACCAAAACCTTCTTATTAGCCTTTTCAGCTACATAAATTAATTTTTTACCAGATCTGGCATCAAAAGCAATATCAACAGGATTTCCTAATGCGGTGTTAGATCCAGAAATAGTTCTGGTTGCTGTTACCGCTGCATTTGCAGAAAATTTAGCTAAAGCACCTTCTATAATATAAATTCCACCATCAGCATTAAATGCCGGAACAGCTGGGTTTGGTATCGCAGGAGCAGCTGCCGCGGCAATTTCTGTTACTAAAAGCACATCAGACACTGCATCATATGCTAATCCGTGTAAACGCGTTGCAGCGGGAATAGTAATTTTACTAGTTGGTGTAACCGTTCCGCTCGCGATACTATTAATGTTGTCAAAAAGCTGTATTTCTTTCCTTGTTAAATCAATCAAAACCATTAATTTTCCATTGGCAAAAGCCAATCCCCAAGGCTGACCATTTAATTTTAAAACTTTAGAAGCATTAATACTTCCGCTTAAAGCCGCTGCGTTGTTGTACACTCTAATGGTACTGTCTGAGTTGCTTGCCACGTACAAAACTTTATTCGTAGCATCAAAAGCCGCATCTCTTCCACTTGCTAGTGCTGCATCTGTAAAAGAATTCCCAATAGTTACCACTCCTGTAGTTGAAACCGAAAATGTTTTGATGGTTTTATTGGCTCTACTAACTTGAAAACCCACATTACTAGCGGCATGATAAATAACACCGTGGCCATCTGGGGTGGCTGTGTTATAGGTGGTTGGCGCTGCTAACGTTGCACCATCAGCTGGATCAAACACAAATAAATTTGAAACAGCAGGATCAGTATCAGCATTTGAAACAAATAATCTCGATACAGGGACCGCTGTCATTGAGTTGTTATCCTTTTTACAAGCGGTAAATATTGTTGCGACTAAAGTAAAAGCCACTATGACTCCTGCAGTCTTAAATGTTAATTTAGTTTTCATAATTTTTTTGAAAATTTTAATATAATTACGTCGGTTTATTTAAGATAGATTTCAAACTCAAACAAAAAAATTACAAGTTCAATGAAATAAAGCTTTATAATCTGATTAGATTTAACTTCTAAACTTTTTTACATGAAAAAAACTCTCCTCTTAATTTTCACACTTTTTACGTTCTATTTGGCTAAAGCCCAAGAAACGTATCCTGTAAACGGCTCGTTTGATATTCGTTCGGGGCAATTTGCATTTACTAACGCCAACGTTGTGGTAAGTGCAAATCAAATGATTAAAGGTGGTACAATGATAATCAAAGACCATAAAATCGAAAATGTTGGAACCGGCATCGCTATTCCAAAAGGATATGTGATCATCGACTTAAAAGGAAAATACATTTATCCATCCTTAATTGATGCTTTTTCTAGTTATGGATTGCCAGAAGCTCCACGTCAAAGTTTTACATTTAGGGGCGCACAACCCGTATTTACTAGCACCAAAGACGGTGCTTATGCATGGAATGAGGCTATTAGACCAGAAATGCATGTAAATAATATTTTTAATATCGATGCTAAAAAAGCAGAAGAATTAAAGAAAAACGGCTTCGGTGTCGTAAACAGCACTATTAAAGATGGTATTGCCAGAGGAACATCTACTGCAGTTACAGTAGGAATAGACAATGTGAATAGTGTGGTTTTAAATTCGGCAACAGCCGCAAACTATTCTTTTAATAAAGGAACAGCTAAAACAGATTATCCAGGTTCTTTGATGGGGGCTATCTCATTAATCAGACAAACATATTTAGATGCATCTTGGTACAAAACTCAAAACAAAGAGTATAATATTTCTTTGGATGAATTTAATAAACAACAAAATTTACCTCAAATTTTCGAAGTAAGCGATTGGGAAGATGTATTAAGAGCCGATAAAGTAGGTGACGAATTTGGCAAACAATATATTTTTAAATCAGGCGGCGATGAATACAAAAGAATAGCCGCGATGAAAGCAACGGGAGGGAAGTTCATTATTCCAATCAACTTCCCCAAGGCTTATGATGTTGAAAACCCGTCTGATGCGAAAAGCGTAACCTATGCACAAATGAAAAATTGGGAATTAGCACCAACAAATCCTTCAGCACTGGAAAAAGCAGGAATTGAATTTGCGATTACCCTCGCTGATTTGGAAAGTAGCAAAGATTTCTGGACAAACCTAAGATCTGCAATAGACAACGGTTTGAGCGAGCAACAAGCTTTAAAATCTTTAACAGAAACTCCCGCTAAATTTTTAGGGATTGATGCAGAAGTAGGAACATTATCAAAAGGAAAACAAGCTAATTTCTTAATCACATCAGATTCTTTATTCAAAAAAGGGAACATCATTTTCGAAAACTGGGTTCAAGGCAGCAGATACACGGTTGCTCAAATGGATGTAAAAGATTTAAGAGGAGATTATAACTTAACCATTGCTGGATTGGGAAATTTAACCATGAAGGTAGGTGGCGCTGTAGGGGCTTACGATTTAAATATTGAGCGCACAGGAACTGACAGCACAAAGGTTAAAGGCACTTTTAGCAGAAATGGTGATTTAGTGAGCATGTATTTTGATTTAAAGAAAAACCCGAAAGGAGATCTTCGTCTGTCAGGTTATTTAGACAAGATGAATCCCATCACTTTTAAAGGAGAAGCTGTAAATCCTGACGGAAGCACAACAAATTGGTTTGCGACTTTAGCGACTCCTTTTAAAGAAAAAGACAAAAAAGAAGATGCCAAACCTAAAATAGAATTAGGTAAAATAGTTTATCCTTTTGTAGCTTTTGGAAATCAGGAAGCGCCAAAACAAGAGTCTGTTTTGTTTAAAAACGCAACTGTTTGGACCAATGAAAAAGATGGTATTTTAAAAAACACAGACGTTTTAATCGAAAACGGAAAAATTAAAGCTATTGGTAAAAATCTTGGTGCCGGAAATGCCAAAGTAATTGATGCTACCGGTAAACACTTAACGCCGGGTATTATTGATGAGCACTCGCACATTGCAATTAGTCGTGGTGTGAATGAAGGCACACAAGCAGTAACTTCTGAGGTGAGCGTTGGTGATGTTGTTGACGCCGAAGACATTAACATTTATCGCCAGTTAGCAGGCGGTGTTACTACTTCGCATTTATTGCATGGTTCTGCCAACCCTATTGGTGGTCAAACGCAATTGATTAAATTACGATGGGGCCAAACACCAGAAGAAATGAAATTTGGAGGAAACGAAGGTTTCATCAAGTTTGCATTGGGAGAAAACGTTAAACAAAGTAACTGGGGAGATTTTAACACCATTCGTTTTCCACAAACCCGTATGGGAGTAGAGCAAGTTTTTATTGATGCCTTTACAAGAGCTAAAGAATATAAAGCCTCTTGGGCAACGTATAATTCTGCAAAAAACAAATCGGGTTTAACCGCACCAAGAAAAGATTTAGAGTTAGATGCATTGGTAGAAATCATGAATGATACTCGCCACATCACTTGCCACTCTTACGTACAATCAGAAATTAACATGTTGATGCATGTTGCAGACAGCATGGGTTTCAAAATCAACACTTTTACACATATTCTAGAAGGTTATAAAGTTGCTGATAAAATGGCCGCAAGAGGAATTGCTGGTTCTACTTTTTCTGATTGGTGGGCTTATAAAATGGAGGTTTGGGATGCAATGCCCTACAACGGCAAGTTGATGCATGATGCTGGCGTATTAACTGCATTTAATTCTGATGATGCAGAAATGGCCAGAAGATTAAATCAAGAAGCGGGTAAAGCGGTAAAATACGGCAATGTAAGCCAAGAAGAAGCTTTCAAATTCGTTACCCTAAACCCAGCCAAAATGATGCACATTGATAATAGAGTGGGTAGCGTTAAAGCAGGAAAAGACGCGGATTTAGTTTTATGGTCTGATAATCCACTATCGGTTTACGCAAAAGCCGAAAAAACTTTTGTGGATGGTATAAACTATTGGGACATAGATAAGGATGCGCAAAAGCAAAAAGAATTAAAGTCTGAGGAGGCTCGTTTAATCCAAAAAATGTTGGATTCTAAAAACGGTGGTTCTAAAACGCAGCGTCCATCTTTCACCAAGCCAAGTTTAGATACTTGCGATACCATGGAAGAAAATTATCAGATAGTTCAATCAAAATAGGGTATTTACTAGGCAAATTGCTGATTAAAAAGAAATCATGAAAAAATTTATATATCAATTTGTAGCCTTAAGTTTAGCTTCAACAGCAGCTTTGGCGCAAGCAACCATATCTCCCGCAAAAGCACAGTCAGAAACAATGGCGATTGTTGGCGGGACCATCCACGTGGGTAACGGAAAAGTAATTGAAAACGGAACTATTGTTTTCACTAAAGGAAAAATCACATCGGTTACTGAAGGCAATATCGCACCACAAGGCGCTACAATTGTACAAGCTAGTGGTAAACAAATTTATCCGGGTTTTATTGCACCTAATAATGCTTTAGGTTTGGTTGAGGTAGAATCTGTAAGAGCAACTAGAGATGCACAAGAAACTGGAGTAATTAATCCACATGTAAGGTCTATAATTGCTTACAACGCCGAATCGAGGATTATTCCAACCGTTCGTTCTAACGGAACTTTGTTATCCCAGCCTACGCCAGAAGGCGGATTGGTTTCAGGAACTTCCTCCATCGTTCAATTAGACGCTTGGAACTGGGAAGACGCAGCTTACAAGAAAGATATGGCCATACACTTTAATTGGCCAACAGCAATAACCAGAGGCGGAAGAAGAGGCGGACCCGCAATTTCTGAAGAGCTACAAAAAGAACGTTACCAAAAGCAATTAGCCGAACTGCAAGCCTATTTTGCAGAAGCAAAAGCTTACGCAGATACTGAAAAACCAACCACTTTTAATGCTCGTTTTGATGCAATGAAAGGCCTATTTAATGGAGGTAAAAAAGCAATGGTGAATGTTAATAATCAAAAAGATATTATTGTAGCCGTTAAGTTTTTCGAAAGTTTTGGAATTAGCCCAGTTTTGGTTGGTGCAGAAGATGCGGTAGAAATCACCACATTTTTGAAAGAACACAACATACCAATAATCATGTACGAAAGTCAATCATTACCTGGTAACGAAGACGATGATGTTTATTTGCCTTACAAAAACGCAAAAATTTTGCATGATGCCGGTTTATTAATCGCCATGAGTGTAGATGGATATTGGCAACAACGCAACTTGCCTTTTATGGCTGGTGTTAGTGCCGCTTATGGCTTAACCAAGGAGGAGGCTTTGGCAACTATCACTTCAAATACCGCTAAAATATTAGGGATAGATAATATTACAGGAACTTTAGAAGTAGGTAAAGATGCTAACATCATCATATCAGAAGGCGACGCTTTAGACATGATGACAAATAACATCACAACGGCGTTTATTCAAGGCAGATCGATTGATTTAAACAACGTTCAAAAGCAACTGTACAAAAAGTATGCAGACAAATACGGCATCAAAGCGGATTAATTTTAGAAAAGCAATAGCATTGCGTTTGGCGGCGGATAGTCCTGCTTTCCGCTCATACTGCACAAGGCATTAGCCACAAAGCCGGTATCTGCTTCAATCAGGTTTAGTTACAAAAACCAGCACATTTTAACTCCCCGAGAATTAATCTTTTCGTGGAGTTTTTATTTAAAATCTTTTGCATACTTAAAACGCCAGCAGGGTCCCAAACCCTGTCAGCGTTTATAATAAATTCTAAATATCTTTAAAAGTAGTTCCTGCAGCTAAAACTAAAAACCCAATAAGTAAAAGTGGAAAACTGTATTCAGTAAGTAATGGAACATTAGTAAAATGACCAATAATACCGGCAAAACTGGTAACTAAGCCAATAATCCAAGTAATTTGTTTTGGTGATGATGGTGCTTTCATAATTTTAATTTATGAAATCAAAAACAATAAGCGAACCGAGATTAGTAAATGACTTTATAATATACAAAAAGAGTTATTATCAATACTCTTTAG
>JBKJLB010000337.1:0-3319 GCA_046597075.1 Pelobium sp. | reverse complement strand
CTAATCCTATAACGTTTTGTACAAAACCAGTATTTACGTACTGACCGTTAGCATCGGTTGGTAAAACGTAAGGTAATTGTAAATATGATGCTGTTAATGGCGCATAGGTACTATTTTCAGTATTGATTCTATTACCAGATGCCCTAGATAAACTATAATTAACACCAACTTTAATATTTTTTCTTAGTTGATGCTCAAAGTTAAATCTTCCGCTTAATCTGTCTAAATCATTACCTAAAGTAAAACCTGTATTTTTGTTAAGGTTACCACCCACAAAGAATTTTGTTTTGTCGTCCCCACCTGTTGCGTTTACATTATAAGAACTAACTTTTCCTGTTCTTACCACTGCATCAGTCCAATCAAAGCTATCTGTAGGGAATGTTCTTGGAGCTAAGCCTCTAGCCACTCTTGATTCATTTACAAAAGTTGTAAATTGGTTAGCAGACATGCGCTTTAATAAACCAGTTGGTTCATTTACACCTGTAAAATAATCTACGTTGATTTTTGTTTGAGAGTTATAACCTCCGGATTTAGTTTTAATTAAAACCACCCCATTTGCACCTCTAGATCCATAAATAGAAACTGCAGCTGCATCTTTCAATACTGTTAATGACTCAATGTCATTAGCGTTAATGGTTAATAATGGGTTTAATGGAGCGCCACCACCTTGTTGTGTTGTGTAGTTACCATCGTTCAATGGCACACCATCAATTACAAATAAAGGTTGTCCACCAGCTGTGATAGAAGAAACCCCTCTAATCTTAATCGCACTTGCTGCGCCTAATAATCCAGAAGAAGCTGTCATTTGAACACCTGCTGCCTGACCTTGTAAGAGATCTTGCGGAGTAATTACTGGCGTGTTTTTAAAAGACTCGGCACTAACAGTAGATACTGTTTGTGTACTTAGTTTTTTACTTTGCTCACCGTAACCTACCACAACAACCTCAGAAAGTTGTTTTGCATCATTCTCTAATGTAACATTGATTACTGTTCTGTTACCAATAGCAATGGTTTGAGTAGAAAAACCAATGTAGGAAACTTCGATGCTTCTAGAACCCGCTGGTGCATTTATGGAAAAATTTCCAGTTGCATCCGTTTGTGTTCCTGTTTTAGTTCCAGTTACTTTAACTGAAACTCCTGGTAAAGGCAAGCCATCTTCTTTTGATGTCACCTTACCAGTAATTCTCTTGTCTTGTGCCAATGCGGTACTAGCCAACATTACACAAAGCAATAAAATGCTTAGTAATTTTTGTTTCATGTGTGTTTTTGTTTTGGTTAAAATTTATTTACTTTTCAAAAATGTCGAAATTGATGAAGTATTTATGAATTACTACAATTTCGAACAGGTTTAAATATCTAAGGTCTTAAAAAAAATGATAAGTTCATAATTTCTTCACGATAAAAAAATATAAAATGACAAACCAAAATCCAAAAATAAACGAAATAACAGTAATAGGTTCTGGAACTATGGGTAACGGAATAGCACATTCTTTCGCCTTTTCTGGTTTTAAAGTGATTTTAATAGATGTTTCTGAGGATTCATTAAGTAACGCTATCGTTACAATTAATAAAAATCTAGACAGACAGGTTTCTAAAGAAATAATTTCTGATAAAGAAAAAGAAACTATCCTTCAAAGAATTACCACCACTACTAACCTAAAAGAAGGTGTAAAAAATGCAGACCTAATCATTGAAGCAGCTTCTGAAAATATTGATATTAAACTTAAAATATTCAAAGATTTAAGTGAATTCACCAAATCAGAGGCTATTTTGGCTACCAATACTTCCTCTATTTCTATTACTAAAATAGCGTCAGTAACCAATAAGCCCGATAAAGTAATCGGTATGCATTTTATGAATCCAGTACCAGTGATGAAGCTGGTGGAAGTAATTCGTGGTTATGCAACTTCTAATGAAGTGACTGGCTCTATTATGGAACTTTCTAAAACATTAGGTAAATCTCCGGTAGAAGTAAACGACTATCCAGGTTTTGTGGCAAACCGTATTTTAATGCCCATGATTAATGAAGCTATTTACTCCTTATATGAAGGAGTTGCTGGGGTGAGCGAAATTGATACGGTAATGAAATTAGGAATGGCACACCCGATGGGCCCATTACAATTAGCAGATTTTATTGGTTTAGATGTTTGCCTATCTATAATGAATGTGTTGTATGATGGATTTGGAAATCCTAAATACGCTCCTTGCCCTCTTTTAGTAAACATGGTAACTGCAGGTAAGAAAGGTGTAAAATCTGGTGAAGGATTTTATTCATATAATCATGGAACCAAAGAATTAATAGTTGCTGATAAGTTTAAGTAGCAAAAAGTCCATGGACAATGGTCAATAGTCCATGGACTTTCAAACACTACATTCGCTCTGGCATTTCAATTCCTAATAAAGACATTGCCTTGTTTAGTGTTAATGCAGTATGGTAAGAAAGTTTTAATCTAAATACTTTTAAATCCGCCTCCTCTACCTTCAAAATGCTTTCTGTTTGGTAGAACTTATTATACACTTTGGCTAAATCATAAGCAAAATTTGCAATTGCCGCAGGATTATGATCTTCTGCTGCTGTTTTTATTATAATAGGATATTTAATTAATAGCTGTATCAATTCTAATTCTGTTTCAGTCAGTGATTCTGGCTTTTCAATTACAATTTTGCCTAAATCATTTTCAGCTTTGCTTAAAATAGATTTAATACGAGCGTGAGTATATTGAATAAAAGGTCCTGTGTTTCCTTGAAAATCAATAGACTCTTTTGGGTCGAATAATAAACGTTTTCTAGGCTCTACCTTTAATAAGAAATATTTCAAAGCGCCTAAACCAATCATTCTGTACAAGTTCTCTTTTTCTGCTTCTTCAAAATGGTCCACCTTACCAAGCTCTTCTGTCTTTGCTTTGGCAGTTTTTTGCATTTCTTCAATCAAATCATCCGCATCTACCACTGTTCCTTCCCTCGATTTCATTTTTCCTGAAGGTAAATCAACCATTCCATAAGATAAATGATATAAACCTTTAGCCCAGCTTTTACCTAGCTTATCTAAAATCAAGAATAATACTTTGAAGTGATAATCTTGCTCGTTACCTACTACATAAATAGATTGCTGCATTTTAAAATCATCGTACTTCAATTGCGCAGTTCCTAAATCTTGGGTAATATAAACTGATGTGCCATCTAATCTTCGAACCAACTTCTCGTCTAATCCGTCGGCGGTTAAATCTATCCAAACAGAACCATCCTCCTTTTTAAAGAAAACATTCTTCGCTAAACCTTCTTCAACAATATCTTTTCCTAATAAATAGGTATTAGACTC
>JBKJLB010000139.1:0-11851 GCA_046597075.1 Pelobium sp. | reverse complement strand
GTCAGTCTTGGAAATTAATCACCAACGGAATTCCTTCAAATCATTTCGTAAGAGTAGTAAGAGCTGATCAAAAAAGATCAGGATTATTATATGCTGGTACTGAATATGGTATGTACATTTCCTTTAACGATGGCGAAAGCTGGAAACCATTTCAGTTAAATTTACCTGTGGTTCCGATTACAGATTTAACCATTAAGGAAAATGATTTGATTGTTGCCACCCAAGGTAGAGCATTTTGGGTGTTGGATGATTTAAGTCAAATACAACAACTAAAAACTGGAATTTCAAATAAAAATTTATTTGTATTTGCTCCAGGCGATAGTTACAGAACGGAGGGTTCTCAGAATACTCGAGTTAAAAATGCAGGAATGAATCCTCCAAATGGAGTGGTTATCAACTATTTTATGAAGAATGTAATAGATTCTACTCAAGTCTCTATCAAACTTTATAACGCTAACAAGCAGCTGATAAGAGATTACAGTACAAAAGGCAAAGTCGATGAGAAAATAGAAGTGAATGCCGGAATGAATCAGTTTGTTTGGGATTTAAGTTATCCTGCTGTAGAAAAAATTGAGGGTATGATTTTATGGAATGGAAATGTAAGCGGACCTAAAGTGTCTCCTGGAAACTATTATGCAATGGTTAAAACAAAAGCTGATTCTAGCATGGTTGCTTTTACCGTAAAGCCTGATCCAAATTATAAACTTTCTAGTGCTGATTACCAGGAACAATTTGATTTCTTGATGATGGTAAAGAAAAAATTTGAGGACACACAAAAAGCAATTACCGACATTAGAAAAATGAGATCTCAGATTGAAACTTTTACTAGCAGAGGAAAAGATTTGCCGCAAGTAATTAAAGATAAAGCAAAAGAGATTGTTAAACAAATCACTACTATTGAAGAGACCTTGCATCAAACAAAAGCCAAAAGTGGGCAGGATGTTTTGAATTTCCCTATCAGGTTAAATGATAAACTATCAGGCGTTTATGATGCAGCGGCTTCTGGTTATAGCAAACCCAGCAAACAAGTTAAAGAAGTATATAAAGAGCTAGCTGATCAAATAGATGTTGAACTTGCTAAATTGGCCGAAGTTAAAACTAAAGAGATTAAAGCTTTAAACGATTTAATAATTGCAAATGCTGTTCCGGTGATTGTGGTTAAATAGATTAACCAAATCCATAAAAAAATCCGGGTGATTGATCGCCCGGATTTTTTGTGCTCAAATATTTTCTGAAACCAATTAGAAGTTAATGATAATGGCGTGTCCCTGCGGGTCGGGCTTTTTGTTGCAATCTTTTTTGCTCTTCCGCTTCCCAAGCTCAAAAAGGATTTACACTTCAATCCCTCACGCAAGTCATATTTAACAAAAAAGCTCAGGTAGTAAACCCAAGCTTTTTACTTTATACTTTATACTTTTTACTCCGTACTTTATACACTATTTAATCAAATTATAAAGCTCATCCAATTTTGGCGAAAGTACAATCTCAATTCTTCTATTTCTACTTCTACCCTCAGATGAATTAATAACCTCAATTGGTTGATATTGTCCTTTTCCTGTTGCGGTTACCCGCTCAGGATTAATTTTCTCTGTATCAGTTAAATAACGAACCACAGAAGTCGCTCTTAACACACTTAAATCCCAATTATCCTTTATCTGCCCTAGATTTCCTATTTTCTGATTATCGGTATGTCCTTCAACCGCAATATTGATTTCTGGTTGCGTATTTAAAACTTTCGCCAGTTCTCTTAAAGCTTGCTTACCTTTATCATCTATAACAATAGAACCAGTATCAAATAATAATTTATCAGTTAATGAAACATAAACTTTACCGTTCTTAATCTCCACAGTTAATCCGCTTTCTTGAAAACCCAATAATGCTTTCTGCAATTTCTCTTTCAATGCATTTGTTGCAGCATCACGTTTTCGCAATATCTCCTCTACTTCTTGTAATCTAGCTTCACGCTTTTTTAAATCCTCTGAGAGCTTATTAATCTCTGTTGAACTATTTGAACGCAACGCAGCATAATTCTCGTTTAACGCCTCTAGCTGACTATTTAAATCTATAATTTTAGCATGTAAGATAGCTGTATCTGCTTTTAAGCTTGCTTTTTCTTCCTCTAATCCTTGAACCTTGACTTTAGCCTCATCCCAACCAAAATTCAAAGAATCTTTTTGAGTCAATAAAGCCTCATATTTCTTTTTTGAAAGAACAACACAAGAGCTAGTAAACAACAAAATAGCTACAATAACCAATAGGCTCGATTTTAATTTTACGATCATAAAATTGCTTGATTTAAGAATATGCTAAATGGGTAAATTAAATTTAAGCCTTCAACTACTTTATCAACTGAATTAGTGCTCATTAACTCCGCATCCGAAAAAGAATGGGTAACAGTAAAGCTTTTCAACTTTAATAATTCGATATATGGATGATCAACTTCATAACCTTTTGGAGATGTTTTCAGTTTTTCATTTTGATCTAATTCTGAAAAGTAGGATTTGAACTTTTTATCTTCAATGATATTTAAAAAGTCTTTTGTGTTATAATCTATCTCTTGACGGATTGCTTTCAAATGTTCGGCATGTGGCATCCAGTAACCTCCAGCAACAAAACTATTCCCAGGTTGAATATGGATATAATAACCTGGCCCATCATTTCCTTTTCCTTTAGAAGAAATTCCAATCCCAAAATTGTTTTTATATGGAGATTTATCTTTGCTAAATCTTACATCACGATAAATACGCATCACGCATTTTTTTGAAGTCAACTCTGGGGGAATTGAAGTGTCAGTTTTTCTAAATTGATTTAGAATGGCATCGGCGAAAGCATCTACATTTTCTTTAGCTGCTAAATACCTTTCTTTATTTTCTTGAAACCAATCGCGATCGTTGTGGGCGATTAAATCTTCAATGAAAGAAAATGTTTCTTTTTTAATCATGATCATAATGTTCCACGTAATTAATCTTCGGCGAAAGCAAATGCAACAAAATTACCCTTGAATATCTAAAATTAACTGGCGCTAACAAAAAACTAAATAGTAGAATTACAAAAATATAAATCCATGGAGATTCTAATTCACCAGATATTACATACGTAGCCATACCAACCGTAACTCCTAACGCAACATTTAACGAATAACCAACATACATTGCTGCATAGAAATACCCTGGCTCTACCTCGTAACGTAATCCACAGTGAGGACAAACCTCGAACATCTTTTGTGAAGAGAAACCGTACATCGTATTTTGGAAAAGATTACCTCTGCGGCAACGAGGGCATTTGGCATGAAGCATTGCTTCTACTTTAGATGTTTTAGGCATGTACAAATATAAAAAATCCCACCTGTTTTTGTCAGTTGGGATTATTAAAATCGATATTAATTCAGGTGAATTTTTTCTTCTCTAATGTCTATCGCAACATTTTTCTTTCTGTACTTCTTGTACCACAAGAACCCTATACCTGCCATAGCAATATAAGGTGCTGCTAACAAATACATGATGCCTCCATTTAAACCTTTACCTGTTGTTCCACCTGCTTTAATATTACTTTCAACTGTTGCTTGGCACATTGCACATTGTGCTTTAGCTGGTGTTGTTATAAAAGCTGGTGCTACTAAAAAAAATAACACAACTAATATTCTAAAAACTCTCATATTAAAAAAATTAAAAATTATAGTAGGGTGAAATCATTAAGTAAACAATAACACCTGTTGTAGTAACGTATAACCAAACGGGGAAGCTCCATCTAACCAGTTTTTTGTGTTTCTCCACCTGCATCTGTAATCCTCTTTGGAAGCTCATTAAAATTAGAGGTAAAACGGAGGCTGCTAATATGATGTGGGTAACTAATATAACGTAATAAATGTATCTCAAATTGCCAGCAGTTGAAATTTCAAGGCTGCTTAAAACACCATCGTGATTTAAATCTCCAAACTTAGTTTCTGGTGCGAAGTAATGAAATATGATGTATGAAACCAAAAATAAAGAGGATAATGAAAATGTAGTGATATTTATCCTTTTGTGAAGTGTAATATTTTTCTGTTTAATTGCCATTAATGAGCTAATCAACAATATGGTGCAAGTTCCATTAATTATAGCGTTTAATTTTGGCAAATTATAAACGAAAGCGGGTGTAGGAATTGTAACCGGAATAATTTTTCTATTCAGGATTACGACAACTACGAAAACAAAGATTGATACGCCTGTAATCAATCTAAAAATTAATTTATCGCTCATGATGTATTAACATTTATAAAGCCAATCGGTTTCAAAATTCTGCTTTAATTTTTCTTAACTCTTCGGTAATTAAAACTTTGATTTCATCGCTCAACCTTTTGGTCTCATCAACCGAAGTAGCAGAGTAATACCCTCTTATCCGGTGTTCTGCATCTAGCAAAATTAGTTTGTCATTAAAAATATATTGTCCCTCCTCTTCAGGAGATTTTATTGCATTTACAAAAAACTGATATTTTGCCAAAGCCAGCACTTCTGATGAGTTCAAGGTAACAACGTCCCATTTATTAGGCTTAGCTCTGATACTTTCAGCATAGCTTTTTAGAACTGAGATACTGTCATGTTCTGGATCTATAGAAATAGATATAAATCTAATAATGTCATTACCTTTAAATTCTTCAAAAATCCTGTTAACGCCTTCATTAATTTTGGGTGTTAACAATTGATCTTTTGAATAGAAAAAATTAACCAAAATAAGTTGATTTTTTATTGAAGCCAATTTCAAAGAATCTGAGTTGCTATTAATAAAGCTTACATCAGGTATTTGATGATAAATGGTATCAGGAATCTTCACCCCTCTTTTGGTTTTGAAAGTAGAAGCAACTACTTTTGGTCCAAAAACAGGAAGCGGCTTGTACCTATTTTTACCTTTTGCTTGTAGCAAATAATACAAAAATCCCGGCACCGCTAAGATGGTTACCAGGATTAGTATTTTTAAAATAGGAAATTTGTTCTTACTCATAAATTCATATGCATATTCATATAACTTCCTTCAGTTAACATCAAAATAATAAAAAAGATGATAAATATAAAGGAAACCAGAATACCCACAATGAGTGTATATTTCTCAAACTTTAGGTGCATAAAGAAAGCAACGATATAAAAAGCCTTTACTAATGTTAAAATAACGTAAGCAAAGTTTTTAAGATATTGAGGCAAAACTGACTCAGGAATAGCTAATGCTAGAATAAATTCAACAATAGTGATACCTAAAAGAATAAAGAAAACTTTCCATATTCTACTTTTGGTCATTGATTCATGCACTTCAGCATGTTCAACATGAGTGTTTTCTGATGACATTTTATAATGTATTAAAGATTAAACTAAATAAAAGAAGGTAAATACAAATACCCAAACTAAATCAACAAAGTGCCAGTATAAACCAACCTTTTCAACCATTAGATAATGTCCTCTTCTTTCAAAAACACCAGCCATAGTCATCAATAAGATAATTATATTAATGACAACCCCTGTAAATACGTGAAAACCATGGAATCCAGTAATGGTAAAAAATAGGTTTGCAAACTGATGTGCACTTACTGAATCAGCTCCCAATTCCTTAATTACCTCTGCTCCTGGAACTGCACCCCACCAGAAACCTTCGTGGTGCAAGTGTGACCATTCTAAAGCTTGACATCCTAAGAACATGAAACCACCAATAATAGTAGCTACCATCCACCAAACTACTTCTTTTTTAGAATTACGATGACCTGCTTCAACAGCTAATACCATTGTAACAGAACTCGCGATTAATATGAATGTCATGATACCCACAAAAACCAGAGGTGCGCCAGTGTCTGTAATTCCTGGAATTGATTGGAAAACTAAATCCGGATCAGGCCAAGTCATTTTACTAAAACGCTGCGCCCCGTAATAAATCAAAAATGCAGAGAATGTAAATGCATCTGATAAAAGAAAAAACCACATCATCAATTTTCCGTATTCTACGGAAAATGGAGACCTTCCACCAGCCCAAGGGGTGGTTTTAACTTCGTCTAATTTTGCTGTTGTATCCATTAAATAATATAGCTTGAAAACTCGTTGTAAAATTTTACTGGTTCAAAAGTAAGAAAACGTACAAATAAATCCATAAAATATCTACAAAATGCCAAAAAATAGAAGCAATTTCCATTCTAAATAAATTCGTAACGTCTGGTAATTTTCTATAACTGCTTTTTAAAGCTGCTATCAGGATAATTAATCCTGCAATAATATGTACAATATGAGCTAGAGTAAACACATATACAAAGCTGATGGTGGCATTACTGTTAATAAAATAGATGCCAAGGTTAGTCCAAACAGACCAACCATAAACCTGCATACCAATAAAAAGGAGGCCCAAAATAAAAGTTATTGAAAGACCCATCTTCTGATTAGCAAATTTTAATCGCTTTGCTTGCAGGTAGGAATAGTGTA
The DNA here is from genome assembly GCA_046597075.1 of Pelobium sp. GTDB lineage: Bacteria > Bacteroidota > Bacteroidia > Sphingobacteriales > Sphingobacteriaceae > Pseudopedobacter. The sequence continues at coordinate 5,420 of JBKJLB010000139.1, read as the reverse complement.
ATGTAAAACTGCTAATGATGATTACTACAGTACTATACATAAAAATATTGGGCAATGGTACATTTAACGTTTTTCCTGCTCCGTCACCAGAATAAACGATAAAACCACTTGTTAAACCCGCAAAAAATATAATCGAAGAAACCATAAACAACCACATAATAAACTTTTTAGGTTGTAAATTATGTCTATCTACTTCGTTTGCTTTGCTCTGCACCATCCTATTTTAAATTAAAAAGTAAAACCAATTGTACTACAGGTAAATAAATAAAACTTCCAAACATTAGGCTTTGCGCCGATTTAACATCTAATTTCCTAACTAATGTTAAAGCTTGATAAGAAAAAATTAATCCCATAATTAATGAAACTCCTCCAATAACATATCCACCAAAACCATAATATGTTGGCAATAAACTTACTGGAATAAGTATTAATGTAGATAACCAAGTAATAACCGCACTTGTTTTATCTCTTTTTGTGGTAGGTAACAATCTGAAACCTGCCTTTTTATAATCATCATCTAAAACCCAAGCGATAGCCCAAAAATGAGGGAATTGCCAAACAAACTGAATTGCAAAAAGTACTAAGGCTATTTTATCTATCTGCCCATGAGCAGCTACATAACCAATTAAGGGTGGTAAAGCGCCAGGTATAGCTCCTACAAAAACAGCAATCGGAGTTTTTTGCTTTAAAGGGGTATAAATAAATGCATAAAACAAGATTGAAAAAACCGACAAGTAACCTGTTGCTGGATTTAAGCTCCCTAGTAAATAGGTTCCAAAAATGCCCATTATTAGACTTAAAACTAAAGCTTGTCCGTTAGTCATCCTGCCTGAGGGTAAAGGACGATCCATTGTTCGCTTCATTAATTTATCTAAATCCTTTTCAATAATCTCATTAAATCCATTGGCAGCAGATGTCACCAAAAAACCACCAATAATTAGCTTTAGCCAATTGTACCAATTGATGCTTAATTGACTTTCTGCTGCTATTAAAAAAGAAATTGAAGCAGAGAACACCACTAAAAAAGTGAGTCTCAACTTAACCAAATTCTTAAAATCTTTAAAAAATGTTCCCAAAATTTTCTAACTAATATTTACGGATTTTATTCTCCATAAAATTAAAGCCCCATAAAACTGACATCCAAATAACATGGTTGCAAATAACACGTGTGTTGCCTGTGCCCAGGCTATTAAATCAAAATAACTCAATGAAATACCTGTTATCATTTGTGCGCCTAAAATCATAAAAAGATAAAAAGCAAATGAATTAAGGCTTTGTATATTGTTAAATTTCTTTCGAATAATAAAAAACAATAATAGGTTAACTATCACGATGATTAATGCCAATTCTCTGTGGTCCATAAAAACTTTACCCACTTCATTTAACCATTCTCCCATTTCTAACTCAGGAAACTGAGAACTTACAAAATCTATTGTCTCCCTTACTTCTGTGCCAATTGTGATCTGAATAACAGAAACAATTAAAGCAATAACTGCAATAATCCTAACCCATAAAAGAGATTGACTTGTCTTCATCTCCTCTTTTGATAATTTTATATCGTAATAGGTGTATATAGTAATTGCTAGAATCAAAATGGCTAGTAGCATGTGAATGGTAATTAACCAAGCTAACAAGTTTGTTGATACTACTATAGAGCCTAACCAAGCTTGTATAGCTACTAAAACTAAATTCAAGAAACTGAGCCAAAAAACGCTACTTCTGGTTTTAAATAATTTAAAAGCAAAAACAAAGTTTAGAAGGAGAAATATCCCAGTAATTGCACCAATTAATCTGTTGATATATTCTACATAAGTCTTAAAGGCATTGAATTCTTCAGGTACTTTAATACTTTCGTCGTGTCTTACTTTGATGGCTAAATCCTGATAACCAGATTTGTCTAGCAGTTTAGCAAACCTTTCGTTTTTCTCCAACCTCTTCTCAACATACCTTTCTTTGTAATCTTTGGGTAATTGTGAAATGTCTGTTGGAGGAATATATTGATCGAAACACTTTGGCCAATCAGGACAACCCATGCCTGAACCTGAACTTCTAACTATTCCACCTGCAAGGATTAATAGAAAGAGGGAAACAATAGAAATTAAATTAACCTTTAAAAATCGCTTCTCGGCTTTGGAGTACATTATTCTTTATAAAAGTTAGGGTATCTGTTTTCTTACAGATACCCTAAATATTTTTATTAATACAGGGAAGAATAATTATTTAACTTCTTCTCTTTTATCAATTGTTTGATGATCACTATTCCATCTTTCCTGAATTTTTTCAGCCTCTTCATTACCTTCAAAATCATGAGGCAAGTTAGAACTCATTGTTTCAGACAATGGCGTAGTTTGTGTGATAAAGTCAGTATCATGACCCGGCTTGCTATAATCATAAGGCCAACGATAAACTGTTGGAATTTCTCCAGGCCAGTTACCATGTAGATGCTCTACAGGTGTAGTCCACTCTAAAGTTGTAGAATCCCAAGGATTTTGAGTTGCTTTTTTACCAAAGAAAATGGAGTAAAAGAAATTGTATAAGAAAGCAACTTGAGCTACTGCTCCTAATATTGCAGACCATGTAATAAATTTATTTACTGATAACCATTGGCTCATAGATTCGAATTCTGTAAAAGCATAATATCTACGCGGAACACCATCTAACCCCATGAAGTGCATCGGAAAGAAAACTAAATAAGCAGAGATAAATGTTAACCAAAAATGTAGATACCCCAGTTTAGCATTCATCATTCTTCCAAACATTTTAGGGAACCAATGATATATACCTGATAACATACCAAATATTGCTGCAGAACCCATTACTAAGTGAAAGTGAGCTACTACAAAATAGGTGTCGTGTAAATTAATATCTAATGCTGCATTTCCTAAGAATATTCCTGTTAAACCTCCAGAGATAAAGAAAGAAACTAAACCAATTGCAAATAACATTGCAGGAGTAAATCTAATATTACCTCGCCATAATGTTGCTAGGTAGTTAAACGTTTTAACTGCTGAGGGTACCGCAATAATTAAGGTTGTAATCATAAACACCCCACCTAAGAATGGATTCATCCCTGTAACGAACATGTGGTGACCCCAAACAATAAATGAAAGCACAGTAATACCAATTAAAGAATATACCATGGCGTGATAGCCAAAGATAGGTTTACGAGAATTGGTAGCAATAACTTCAGAAGTGATACCTAATGCTGGCATTAATACAATATAAACCTCAGGGTGACCTAAGAACCAGAATAAATGTTGCCATAAAACTGGGCTACCACCTTCATTAGCTAAAACCTGGCCTTGAAGAACAATATCTGACAAGTAAAAAGATGTTCCAAAACTACGGTCGAATATTAATAAAACTACCGCTGCAACTAATACTGGGAAAGAAAGAATACCTACAATTGCAGTTAAGAAAAACGCCCATATTGTTAATGGCATCTTCCATAAATCCATCCCTTTTGTACGCATGTTTAATACTGTAGATACGTAGTTAATGCCTCCCATTAATGATGAAGCAACAAATAAAACCATTGAAACTAACCATAAAGTCATCCCCAAACCCGATCCTGGCATAGCTTTAGGTAAAGCGGATAATGGAGGATAAATAGTCCATCCAGCACCAGCAGGACCTGATTCAATAAAAAATGTTGACAACATAATCACACTAGCGGTAAAGAAAAACCAGTATGATAACATGTTCATGAATGGAGACGCCATGTCTCTAGCTCCCAATTGTAATGGAATTAATAAATTAGAGAAAGTTCCACTTAGTCCAGCTGTTAATACAAAGAAAACCATTATGGTACCGTGTATTGTTACTAATGACAAATAGAAATTTGGATCTAATCTACCTTCTGGTGCAAATTTTCCTAATAAAACTTCTAATAAAGGGAAGCTTTCATCAGGGTATGCCAGTTGAATTCTAAATAGAATTGATAAGCCCATAGCAATTACGCCCATGATAATTCCTGTAATTAGGAATTGCTTGGCTATCATTTTATGATCCTGACTAAAAACGTATTTAGTTAAGAAAGTCTCTTTATGATGAGCATGAGAATGATCATCATGGTGTACTGCACTTGAGTTAGGAATTGCAATTGTTGACATAGTCTCCTTCAGTTTTATCTTAATTGTTTAATGCAATTTTATTTTCACCACTAGCTACATTTTCTTTCATAGCTAATTGATATTTTTCTTTCATATCGTCTGTGACGATTAATTTTTGGTCAGCTACCCATTTGTTGTATTCTTTTTGAGTAACTACTCTTACTGCAAACTGCATGTTATAGTGAGAACCTCCACAAATTTTAGCACAATATAAACGGTACTTAAAATCTGGATTATCAGTCTTGGTTTGCATTTCTGCTGTAGTAATTCTTGGTGTGAATTGAAAGAACGTTGACATACCTGGAACGCAGTTCATTTGTACTCTAAAATGAGGCATATAAAAGCTGTGTAATACATCTTGAGAAGTTAACGTAAATCTTACCGATTTGTTGACAGGCAATACAATTTCTGTAACCTTTAAATCGTCATAGTTGTTTTTATCTGCAAGATCTAAACCCAGATTATTTAACCCGCCTAAGCTACCTACTAGTTTGTAATTCTTACGCCCACTCACATTATCCTTGCCTGCATATCTTACATCCCAAGCAAATTGATGAGCGGTTACATCAACTTGTAAGGCGCTCTTCATTTGATCATTAGGAATGTTTGTTATTCCTCTCCAAGTGAAAAATCCCATTAAAACTAATATGGTTAAAGCAATAGCTGGAATAACTGTCCAATATTTCTCAAGCGTATTATTGTGAGGATAATAGTATGCCTTTCTTTTAGCTTTGTAATTGTATTTGTATGCAAATAGAAATAGTAAAATATGTGTTATAACAAAGACAATAGTTGTAATAACTAATGTAATGTTAAACATTGAGTCAATTTTTAACCCATGTTCTGATGCCGACTCAGGTAAAATCTGTGCTCCTTGAACTGTATAACTCCAATATGAGCCGTATAAACCTGCAATTAAAGCAATAGCGAATAAAATACCGTTTACTTTATTCCAAGCAATACCTTCTTTTTTACCCTGTATTTGTTTAGTTAATTCATAAACCTGTAAAACCTTACCAATTACACTAATTACAACACAAATCAGGAGGAAAAGTAATAGATAGTACCCAACTGTTTTACCTAAACCGTCAGTTTTACTTTCTGCATCCGCAGCAACACCTGCTACTTGAGCCATCACTTGTTGAATAGATAATCCAACAATTCCAATTAAGGTTAGTAATGATTTTAAATTTAAATATTTTTTAATATCCATTTTAAAATTGAATCTTTTGTATTTTAAATACTATGGTTTATACTTTCTTCCAAGAATGGATGGTTTATTGGAACTAATGAAACCTTACTTAAAGA
>JBKJLB010000424.1:0-3178 GCA_046597075.1 Pelobium sp. | reverse complement strand
GACGAGCGTAGAACAGTAGTGGTACACTCGGCAGCAGAAATGATGACTGAGGATTTTATTGAGGACGAAGATGTTGTAATCACAATTTCTAGAGAGGGTTACATCAAAAGAACTCCTTTAACAGAATATCGTACACAAGGAAGAGGCGGTAAAGGAAGTATTGGTTCTAACTCAAGAGATGAAGATTTTATAGAACATATATTCATTGCTTCTAATCATAATTATATTTTATTCTTTACAGATAAAGGTAAGTGCTATTGGTTAAGGGTATTCGAAATTCCAGAAGGAAGTCGAACCAGTAAAGGAAGAGCGATTCAGAATATCATCAACATAGAAAAGGATGAGAAAATAAGAGCTTATATTAAAGTAGTTAATCTAAAAGACAAAGATTATTTAGAGAATAACTGCATTATTATGTGTACCAAGAAAGGTACAATTAAGAAAACAACTTTAGAAGCTTACAGTCGCCCAAGAGCAAATGGTATTAACGCCATTAACATTAATGACGGAGATGAGTTATTAGAAGCTAACCTAACCTCTGGAACTTCAGAAATTGTGATGGCATTACGTTCTGGTAGGGCAATTAGATTCAACGAATCAAAGGTTCGTCCGATGGGTAGAACAGCAACTGGAGTTAGAGGAATTACACTTTCTGGCCCTACTGATGAGGTTGTTGGTATGATTAGTGTAGAATCTAGTGAGAGCACTATTTTAGTAGTATCAGAAAAAGGTTACGGTAAACGTACTGATGTTGATGATTATCGCGTTACTAATCGTGGAGGTAAAGGAGTAAAGACGATTAACGTTACTGAAAAAACTGGTCAATTGGTTTCTATTAAAGACGTTACTGATAAAGACGATTTAATGATTATCAACCGTTCTGGTATTGTAATCAGAATTGCAATGAGCAATTTGAGAGTAATGGGCAGGGCTACTCAAGGAGTTAGATTAATAACTTTGAAAGGTAATGACGAAATTGCATCAGTAGCTAAAGTAGAACATGATGAAGAAGAAGTGTTAGATACAGATGTAATTGTAACAGACGGGGAAGTATTAGAAGCTGCACCAGAAGAGGTAGAAGAAGATGATACTAATCCAGAAGATGATGATGCAGATGAACAAACAGAAAACTAAAAACAAATTATAAATCAAAAACAAACAAAAAGGTTAAGAATGAAAAAGACAATTCTAAGTTTAATCATGCTTTCATTCTTTTTTGTTGCCATGGCACAAAAAGGTGAAATAAACAACGCGAAAAATAATTATGCTTTGTATGAAGTAGGTTTGCAAACTAAAAGTGCAATGACGAAGCAATTGGAAATTTTAGGTGTAGCTAAAAAATCAGCCGATTTAGCAATAGCAAATGAAAAAACGAAAGACAATGCAGAGTTATGGGCTTACAGAGCGATAATTTATTCATCTATTGCAGTTACTGACACTGTAAATAAAGCAAATTCTGAATCATCATTTGGTACAGCGCAAGAGTCTATCGCGAAAGCAAAATCACTGGATGTTACTAAAGAGAATAAGCAAACTATTGAGAGTGCAGAAAAGAATTTAGCAATAATGATGCAAAATAGAGGTGTTGCTGCTTTTAATAATAAAGATTTTAAAGAAGCATATAAATCTTTCAAGTTCATTTCTGATGTGATGCCAACCGATTCTTTATTCTCATTATATACTGCAATTGCAGCAAATAGTGCTCAAATGACTGAGGAGGCTGCTAAATATTATAGAAGAACAATTGAAGTAAATCCTTCTAATCCAGGTCTTTATCACGAATTGGCTATGGTTTATTTAACAAAAACAGATACTACAAATGCCCTTAAGGTAATTGAAGAAGGAAGAGTTAAACATCCTGATTTTTTAACTTTGATTTATGATGAGTTAAATATTTATCTGAATAGAGGTGAGGCTTCTAAGCAAATTCAAAAAATTGAAAATGCAATTGCTAAAGATCCAAAGAATAAGACTTTACTTTTTGTAGCTGGCATTGCTTATTCTGCAAATAATCAAAAAGATAAAGCCGAAGATCGATATAAAAGTGCTTTAGAAATTGATCCTAATTACACGGATGCAATTTTTAATTTAGCAGTAATATATATTGACAAAGGCAATATTTATATAAACGAAGCTAATAAATTACCTAATAACAAAGCTTCAGAGTTAAAATATACAGAACTGAAGAAGAAATTTGATGCGGAGATATCTAATGCTTTGCCCCTTTTAGAGAAAGCAAGAGAGTTAAACCCTAAAGATGCTAGTACATTAACTACTTTAAGAGAAGTTTATGTTAAATTAAATAAATTGGATAAAGCTGCCGAAGTAAAGAAAGCTTTAGATAGTCTTTAATATTAACCAAATTAATTTTAAATCCTCCTAAAATAAAATTAGGAGGATTTTTTTTTACTTGTCATTACTTGATCAACAGTATCATCTTTAAAAGTGTTAAAACTTGGTTTTACAATTTTAATACTCCTTTTTGATAAGTCGAGGCTGGCATTTAGTTCAAAACCAATTAAAAGGATTAAAGAATTTAAGTATAGCCAAATCATAACAACCAATAAGGTACCAATAGAGCCGTAAATTTTATTGTAAGCCCCAAAATTATTAATGTAATAAGTGAAACCTATTGAGCTTATTACAGCTAAAATGGTAGCAAACCATGAACCTGGATTAAAAAACTTCCATTTCTTAGCATTTGCTGGTCCGTATCTATATAATATTGAAGTAGTAACAAAATAAACAATGATGATAATTAGCCAACGAGTAATGGCAATTAAATAAATCCAAAACTTACCATCTTTAAAGTCTAGTTCGTCTTTAATAAAAGTGATAATAAATTCGCCCAAGATTAAAACAGTAACACCAATAATTAAAGAAAAAAGAGTTAAAAGTGTTAAATTTAATGCTACAATTCTTTGCTTCAACCAGGTCCTGGTTTCTACTATTAGCGAAGATTTATTAAATGCTTGCATTAAGGTGTGAACGCCGTTTGTAGCGAAAAACAATGCTAAAAAAAAACCTAACGAAAGCAATTTTCCATTTTGGTTTTTTACAATATCCTCCAAAGTAGATTCGAAAGCCAAATAAGCATTTTCTGGTAAAAGAAGTGATATCAAAGCCATTAATTGATTCTGAAAATTCTTAATCGGGATATATGGAATCAACGTGAAAA
>JBKJLB010000418.1:0-7791 GCA_046597075.1 Pelobium sp. | reverse complement strand
AAAGAACAAAGGAGTGATTGTAAATGGTAATTTTTGGGGTACTATTCCATATGAAGGTAAATATGATGCATTAGGCCTAGCAACTTTAAAGTATGACAAAAATAACAAGGAGATAGCTACCCCAATTTACTGGATAAATTCTGCCATAAATTTCAGCGAAATTGATCAATTACAATCAATTAAAACTAATATAAAAGATAGTTATATTGCTTTAACCAGTGATGGAAGAGTATTTATACTGTCCAATAAAAAATAAAAGATTTAGAATATAGGATAATAAACTTTAGTTTGCCATTTTGAAGAGTCTGGATTTAAATTTCTGTCGGTAACCATTAATTCAAAAGGTATGGCTGGTGATGTTAACTTGAAATCTTTCATATAGTTTTTAAGTTGATCATATGCCAGCTGTATAGCTTGATGACCACCAGTAACATTGGTGTAAAGTATATTACCAGGAATCATTCGATTTACTAGGATGTTGCCTTTAGGAGGGATATATTTATCAATTGGTATAGCAACAGTAACTACATAGGTTTCGTACCCTGTATTGGTTATATTTAACATTGGAAAATTGGTTGGCTTTGCATGTTTCTCTCCAATATATTTTTGTAAGTTGGCTAACAGAAAAAAAGGTAATTTTGGGTCTGGTATGGATGAAAGTGTTCTTTGAGTAGTAATTAAAATAGTGTCTTTAACGTTGCCTCTTTGTATATCATAGGCATAAATATTTTGGGGCTTAATCACAAAGCGGGCAAAACTATTTAATACAGTATCTATCTCATGCTGAATTTTTTTAGCATTTACAAAGTTAGAAATCAATTGAATGGGATTTAAAGTTTTTTGAATAGGTTGTTCCCAATTGATTTCTATATTGTTTTTGGGTAAAAGTTTACTGGTTATAATACCCTTTGGTAAATTTGATAATTTTACAGTAGCAGAGTTAAACCCGTTCGCATAAAATTCAAAAACATGGTCATTGAGCATAAATTTAGCAGAGTCGGGAGATTGGGTTTTTTTATTAGGCCACCATTTTATCTTGTATTTATTAGTTATAAGATAATCATAAACAACTCTTTCGCTCGATTCAACATATATTACCTTTTTAATTGAATTTGGGCTAAAAATAAAAAGGAGAATAAATACTATTAGAATTAATAATAAGGGAACAATAAACAATAAGGACTTCTTCATTTTAAAAAATAGAGTAAAATTATTAGGTAATAAATCTCGAGGTATAAAGGTATTAATAATGGCTGTTAAGCCGTTAAAACTATTAGGATAAATTTAATTTAATTAAAAGTATGATCAATTTCACAAACCTGAATAAATTAAGTCGGGTAACCTTTCTTTTATTTTTGCCTTTTTTTTTAAATGCGCAAACTAATAATGATCCATGGCTAATCCATGCAAAATCTATTAACCCTTCAAATTACTACGGAGAAACTGTAGCCAACGGCATGATTGGAATTGTAAGTTCGGTAGAGCCATTTAAGACAAAAGATGTGGTATTAAACGGCGCATTTGATTTGTATGGAAGAGGTCGTGTAAGTAATATTCTAAAAAGTTTTAACTTTTTAAATATGTATTTAGAAGTGAATGGATCGCGAATTGAAAACTTCAATCAAGTCGCAAACATGCAACAAACTTTAGATATGAAACATGCAAATCTCAATACAAAGTTTGATTATCAGGATAAAGCTAATATTTCGTATACCTATTATGCTTTAAGGCAATTACCTTATAGTGGTTTGGTTGATGTATCAATTACAGCTAAAAAAGATATTGAAATAACTGCTGCTAGTGTAATGGAAGCGCCTGATATGCTTAAAGATGTGCAAAATTATTACAATGAAATAGATAGACCACATGTAAAAGTTAGCCTGCTGACTTCACTTGCTAAAAGCCCTACAGGGAAATTGAACCTAGCATCTTCATCTACCTTTTTATTTAAAGAAGAGCATGGTAATGAGCCTGCTGTAATACACGAAATGTGGGATAATAACATGCATCTTTTAAAATTTAAAAAGAAGATTAAGGCAGGAGAAACTTATCACTTTACGATTGTAGGAAGTAGTATTACCAGTGCGCATCATGATGATCCGCTTAATGAGGCTGAGAGGTTAACCATTTTCGCTAAATTAGAAGGTCTTGACCGATTACTTAAATTTCATAACGAGGCTTGGGATCAATTATGGGAAAGTGATATTCAAATCGAAGGTGATCCGCAAACGCAACAAGAAGTACATAGTATGATGTATCATTTATATGCTTTTGCCAGAGCTGGAACCGCATATTCTTTGTCGCCTATGGGTTTAAGTGGGTTAGGATACAATGGTCATGCTTTTTGGGATACAGAATTATGGATGTATCCTGCCATTTTGATGCTTCATCCAGACATTGCTAAATCTTTAATTCAGTACCGTTTTGATCGTTTAAAAGAAGCTAAGCATAATGCGTTTTCTCATGGCTACAAAGGAGCTATGTTCCCTTGGGAAAGTGCCATGTCTGGTAACGAAGAGACTCCTGTTTGGGCATTGAGCGGACCTTTTGAGCACCACATTACCGCAGATGTTGGAATAGCTGCTTGGAATTATTACGCGGTTACACAAGATAAGCAATGGCTACGTGAAGTAGGTTGGCCACTATTAAAAGAAACAGCTGATTTTTGGGCAAGCAGAGTAGAACGTAGTGGTGCTGGAAACTATAACATAAAGAATGTAGTAGCAGCTGACGAATGGGCTGAAAATGTAGATAATAATGCATTTACAAATGCTGCAGCAAAAGCGAATCTAAACTATGCTGCAGCGGCAGCTAAAATATTGGAAATTGCACCAAATAATGATTGGTCTTTAGTTGCCAAAAATATACCAATACTTAAATTTGAAAATGGTGTTACAAAAGAACATGCTACCTACAAAGGAGAAGACATAAAACAGGCAGACGTAAACTTACTTTCTTATCCATTAAATGAAGTTTCTGATCCTGCATCAATTGCAAAGGATTTAGAATATTATCAGCAAAGGGTAGGCGATGGGCCAGCGATGACTGACGCAATTTTTGCGATTCTTCACACTCGTTTAGGGAATGCGGATAAGGGGTTCACTGCTTTCAAGGATGGATATCGTCCTAATGCAAGGCCTCCGTTTGGAGTACTAGCTGAAACAGCTACCGGAAATAATCCATATTTTGCAACTGGTGCCGGAGGGATGATACAAGCCATGTTGAATGGCTTTGGAGGTCTTGAAATTACTGATACTGGAATTAGGCAATTACCCGTTAAATTACCAGCGCAATGGAAATCATTGACTTTAAAGGGAATTGGAGTTGAGAAAAAAACATATATCATCAAATAAGACAAAGATTAATAATGAATAATTTTAAATTTTTTAGATCACTTTTTTTATCAAGTTTAATAATCACAATTTTAGGAAGTTCATGTAAGCAGCGTAACGATTATGAAAAGGTGTTTTCTGATTCTAAATTATATGCTAAAACCGTTAAAAGATTAAGTGATGTAATGGTTGATAACATTTTTTCGCCTACAGTGGCTTCCCGTAATTATGCTTATTCAAACATTGCAGCTTATGAAGCGATGGCTGGTTTAAATGATGGATTTCAATCTTTAAAGGGTCAGATTCATGATTTGGACAGTATTCCAGTAGCTGAAAAATCGAAGAAATATAATGAAGGACTGAGCGCTATTTACGCTTTTTGTACTGTAGCCGAAGCAGTAACTTTCCCAGAAGGGAGTTTTAAAAATTATACAGATTCCATAAAGAATTTAGCAGAGGAAAAAGGAATGCCAGAAGAAGAGATAGAAAACTCTATTAGTTTTGGTAAAGCTGTAGGAAAAGCGATAATAACTTGGGCAAAAAAAGATCATTATGCGCAAACCCGCTCTGCTCCAAAATATAGCGTGAGAAAAGAAGAAGGTCGTTGGATACCAACGCCACCAGGCTATATGCAGGCAGTTGAACCATCATGGAATAAAATTAGGACACTTGTTATCGACTCTGCTGATCAGTTTAAGCCTATTCCGCCGCCGCCTTTTAATGTAAAAGATAAAAACTCTGCTTTTTATAAATATACTTTAGAGGTGATGAATACAGGGAATAACCTAAGTATGGAGCAGCAGCATATAGCAGATTTTTGGGATTGTAACCCTTATGCTATTCAAATGATGGGTCACGTAATGATTGCAACAAAAAAGATATCGCCTGGAGGTCATTGGATGAATATTTGTGGAATTGCCGCAGAAAAAGTAAAAGCCAAACTTCCTGAAACTATCTATACCTATGCCTTGACTTCTATTTCTATTTTTGATGCTTTTGTGAGCTGTTGGGATGAAAAATATAGAAGTAGTGTAATTAGGCCAGAGACTGTCATTAATAAGTATATTGATGCAGATTGGAAACCATATCTACAAACCCCTCCATTTCCTGAATATACAAGTGGACACTCTGTGATTTCTACAGCTGCCGCAGTTTCACTCTCAAAAATATATGGAGATAGCTTCGCTTTTAGAGATACCAGTGAAGTGGAGTTTGGTATTCCAGAAAGAGATTTTAAATCCTTTATAGGAGCATCACAAGAAGCTGCAATTTCTAGAATGTATGGAGGAATTCATTATATGCCAGCCATTACTGTGGGACAAAAGCAAGGAAGAGAAGTAGGGGAATATGTAATTTCAAAATTAAAGTTGAAAAAGTGATGAAGTATCTCAAGAAGATTTTTGCAATAGGTTTTTTAGTAGCAAGTAGTTTTAATTTGCAGGCTCAAAATAAAACTCCAGATGAGTTATATGGAGAATTATTTAAAAGAGTGCAAATGGAGCAAATATTTGCAGATGGTAAAACATTTGTTGATATGGTTCCTCTTAAAGCTCCTGAAGAAATTATGAAAGCTTATCAGCTAAGAAAAGATGAAGCTGGATTTTCTTTCAAAGTCTTTGTTGAGCAAAATTTCGAACTACCTAAATCTACACAGTCTACTTATGGAGTTAAAAATCACATTAAACAGCTTTGGAAAGTTTTAGAACGAAAACCAGATACCTTAATTCAAGGAAGTACTTTAATTCCGTTGCCTTATAACTATATCGTACCAGGAGGGAGATTTAGGGAGGTTTATTATTGGGATTCTTATTTTACGATGCTTGGATTAGAAGAAAGTGGTGAGATTAATACCATAGAAAACATGGTTAAAAATTTCGCTTTTTTGATTGATCAGTTTGGGCATATTCCTAACGGAAATAGAACTTATTATATCAGTAGATCTCAGCCACCATTTTTTGCGCTTATGGTAGAATTATTAGCTGATATTAAAGGCGATGAAGTTTATCAAACCTTTTTACCTCAATTATTAAAAGAACATGAATACTGGACATCAGGAAAAAGGTTAGTTGAAATTAGTAAGACAGATAAGCTAAGCAGGTATTGGGATGAAAACGATTCGCCTAGGCAAGAAAGTTACCGAGAGGATTTTTTGGTAGCTCAAAAGAGCGATAGAAACTTAAGTGAAATGTATCATCATTTAAGAGCTGGTGCTGCAAGCGGCTGGGATTTTAGTAGCAGATGGTTTTCTGATCAGAAATCAATTGAAACAATTAAAACTACAGATATCATCCCGATAGATTTAAATGCTTTGTTATATCGTCAAGAAATGATTATTGCTCATGCATATGACTCAAAAAATGAATCTAAGCAAGCTGAAATCTTCAAATTGAAGGCTAATGATCGATTGAAATTGATAGAGAAATATTTCTGGAATAAATCTAAATCATTTTATACCGACTATGATTTTGTGAAAAAAGAACAGCAATCTCAAATTACAGCGGCTGGTTTGGTTCCTTTATTTGCAATTCAAAATCAAGGTGTAGTAAAAAGTCATTTATCCGATATCGTAAATCAAACAAGAGTGAACTTGTTGAAAGATGGAGGAATTGTAACCACAACAATTAATTCTAACCAGCAATGGGATGCTCCAAACGGTTGGGCCCCATTGCAGTGGATGGCCATTAAAGGATTCAATAATTACGAAGAAAAAGCTTTGGCAGCAACTATAGCTGAAAGATGGGTTGGTTTAAATATTAAAGTATTCAACGATACAGGTAAGTTAATGGAAAAATACAATGTAGAAAATCTTTCTTTACGAGCTGGCGGTGGCGAATATGATTCTCAAGATGGTTTTGGATGGACAAACGGTGTTTTATTAAAGTTGTTGAGTATCTATCCGCAGTTTGATAAATAGAAATATCTATTCACGTACTTTACCAAATTCTATCATGATAGTATTATGCAACCATTTTGCTATTTGATGCTTTTTTGCATAATCGGCAGCTTTAACAAGACTCCTCCGCATAAAAGCTTCATTGCTAGATTTAGGTACTTTATTGATAGGTAGTCCAATTTTTACCTCAGTTACATTACCACAGCCCAATATTCCCCAACCTATTTTTTTATGCTTGTAAGTCTGCAGTATCAAAACTAATTAACTCTAATCTACAATTTAGTACTCAGTTTTAGTTCTCGATTCTGTCCACATTTCGAATGCAGTAATAGCCTCGTGATTAAGAATTTGTTCGGCTGCTAATTTTCTTTTTGATGGGTGAAGATCAATTTCTTCATAAATAAAAGCATCATCAAACCCAATATCAGCCGCATCTTTTTTAGTATTAGCATAATACATTTTATCTAAATGTGCCCAATAAATTGCACCTAAACACATAGGGCAAGGCTCGCAACTGGTATAAATTACACAACCTTCCAAATTAAAAGTGTTTAATTCTTTACAGGCCAATCTAATTGCAGAAACCTCTGCATGGGCAGTAGGATCATTAGTAGTGGTTACCGTATTTGCACTTTTAGCAATCAGTTTACCATCTTTAACTATCACTGCTCCAAATGGCCCGCCTGTTCCATTTTCTACATTAGTCTTAGAAAGAGCAATAGCTTCTCTCATAAATTCAAAATGCTTTTCCATATTTATTTTCATAAAAAAGGCCCAACAAAAGTTGAGCCTTAAAATCTCTTTGTTAAGGAATTTATTTCTTTTCGCTTTTATAAGCTTCGTTTAAACCTTTTATTACTTCTTTGGTAACATCTAAGCTTTCATCAGCAAATAATATAGCGCTATTGCCTTTAGAGTAAGTTAAAACCATTTTGTAACCATTATCTTTTGAGTGCTTTTTTAAATATTCAGCTACTTTATCATAGAGTTTCTCATTTTCTTGAGCTTCTTCATTTTGCAAAGCTGAACCAGCGTTTTGTTGATATACTTGTAATTCTTGTTGTTTTCTAGCCAAGCGCTGCTCAGTTTGGGCTCTTTGATCTGCGCTCATAGTATTCGCACCTTGTTGGTAAGCTGCAACTTCACGTTGAAAGGCTGCACCTTTATCTTTTAAATCAGCTTCCGCTTTTTTTGATTTTCCTTCAAATTTTGTTTTTAACTCTTTGAAGTACTGGTAATTATTTAAAAGAGAATCAGAATTTACATATACAATTGATCCACTTAAATCAGTTTTAGTGCCTGTTGAATCTACGGTTGTTGTAGATTTGGTTCCGCTTTTATTACAAGCGACAACAGCAATCATTAAGGCTACTCCGGCTGTTGCTTTAGCAATTATAGAAGATAATTTATTCATTTTTAATTTTAAAATTTATGCAAAGATAGCTAATCTATAAAAGTATCCTAATTAAAATATTAACAGCTTTTATTATGTTGAGTTCAGCTGTTAAATTGAACTCATTATTTTAGGTTTTATCTAGATCCTATCATTGGTTTTTTTGATGAAGG
>JBKJLB010000403.1:0-2869 GCA_046597075.1 Pelobium sp. | reverse complement strand
GTTTTTTTAAGGTGGATAATCAAATATTTAATTTTGATTTCAGAAAAATAGAAATTACTTCGATTATTTTATGCTCTATAAAATTAAGAATTTTTAGTAAATTTATTTTCCAACTGTTTAGCACTCTCACTCGTTCAGCAAAAAAAAGCACCCATAACGTAGGATGAAGCTTCCCTCACTATAAGATAAGTATAAGATAAGACTTGTTAATTTACCGCAAAACTCTTAAATTAGATTCAATAAAACATCTATCTTATGGCAATTTCTAACAACATACTATTAAAAGGTTTTAGTGGTCACATTGATAAAATCATAGTAGTCAAACAGTATCCTGGCAACCGCACCATTGTTACCGCTTACCCGGATATGAGCAAAGTAAAACCCATCGCGGCACAATTAGCGGCAAAAAAACGTTTTGGCTTAGCGGTAGCTTATGCAAAAAATATTCGGGCACAAGCTAATCTAGAAGCACAAGCAGAAACTCGTTTGGCAAATCGCCAAGGTGGCTTATACCAGGCCTTAATCAAAGAATTTATGCAGAAAGACCCTGCTGATGGCTAATTGCTCCGTCCCTACGTGTTAGGTTCAGCACATACTGCATGAAGGTATGCTAGCATTGAGGAACTAATCTTTAGACTGCTGTGTCCTAAGACAAGGTTTGTAAACATTAAAAGGATGACATCATAAAGGTGTTTTTTATTCTTTAAATTTGAACGGATAGTAACCCATTTAAACAACTATTGATTTTTATGAAGTCATATTTTCTAAATTTATTGGCTTACGATGATTGGGCTAATCAGCAAATTTGGCAAAGTATCAACCAAAAGCCCTTAATCAATCCCAAAATTGAAAACCTGTTTTCGCATCTGCTCAGCGCTCAAAAGACTTGGCTAAACCGATGTTTGCACAATTCTGAAAATACACCGTTATGGGATACCCAACCTGATTTAGAAAAGCTAATGATTTCCAATCATCAAGGATGGGTAGCTTTTATAGAAAAGTTAAATGATGATGATTTTGAAAAGATGATCAGTTATCAAACTACTTCTGGTATGCCCTTTGAAACAATACTAAAAGATATACTTACCCATTTAATTAACCATGGCACTTATCACCGTGGCCAAATTGTGCAACTCTTAAAAAATGAAAGAGAAACTTTACCAGCAACTGATTATATTTTGTGGGTGAGATAGTCTAATACCAGTCTTAGATTGGTTAATTTGTGCTAATATTTGATAGATTATCAAACCATGTTAAAATCAACTTTAAAAGCTTTAATTTTTATCATTTCATTCATAGTTGTTGTCTCCATTTATTCTTGTAAAGATCAAAATGTCGAACAAAGACAGCTTTATCAAAGGGTGATGAAAACCCATGATGCGCTTATGATAGATATGGATAAAATCATGGATAATAAATCGGCTTTAAGCCAGATTCAAAATAACTTAGATAGTTTAAAACAGCAAAATGCAGCCCTAGATACCGCAAGTATAAATGCGAAAATCAAATCAATGAAAGAAAGCTTAGATGTTTCTGACAACGCCATGATGAAATGGATGAATAATTTCGATGCTGACAATACAGGTAAAACTCAAGCAGAAATCATAACTTATTTAACCGATCAAAAAATAAAAATAGATGCTGTTAAAACATTATTCACCAAATCGCTTTCTAAAAGTGATAGTTTAATTACTAAATACAAATAAGATGAAACGTTACATTCCACATTTTTGTGCAGCTATTATGTTATTGATCGCTTCATGCAGTTCTGAACCAAAAAAACTCCCAATACTAGGTAGTCGCGAGCCTTTTGAAAAGGATTTGAATGGAAAAAAAGTGATGGATACCATTTTTCAAAAAATACCTGCTTTCAGTTTTGTAGATCAAGATGGAGTGATTATAAATAGTGATTCTTTAGACAACAAAATTTACGTTGCTGATTTTTTCTTCACTTCCTGCCCTTCTATTTGCCCTATCATGAGCAAACACATGTTGCAGATTTACGATAAATATCGTGGTAACCCAGCAGTCGCTTTATTATCACACACCATAGATCCAACCCATGATACCATACCAGTTTTAAAAAAATATGCCGATAAATTAGGAGTAAAAGATAACCAGTGGCATTTTTTACTGGGTAGCAGAGACTCTATTTATCAAATAGCAAAAACTGGATACATGTCTTTTGCAGCCGAAGATTCAACAGTTGCTGGTGGCATTACACACTCTGGTTATTTTATTTTAGTAGACAGTAAAAAACATATCCGTGGTGCTTATGACGGAACAGACGAAGAACAAGTAAAACAATTAATGAGTGATATGGATATTTTATTAGCCGAGGAAAAAGCTGCAACAAATGAGAAATAAGATTATTCTTTTTTCTATAATTCCTTTGGTAATCATGATGTTTATTAGCTCTTGTGGCGAAGAAAACATTAAATATCAGCGTTATTATGCTGATGGCTCACAACTTTATAAAATTCATTGCCAAAATTGCCACATGAGTAAGGGTGAAGGTTTGGCTAAATTAATTCCACCACTTACGGATAGTACTTACTTAAGGGTAAATAGAGCGAAATTAGTTTGCTATGTAAATTATGGTCTAAATGATTCTATTAAAGTAAATGGAATTGATTATCAAGGTCAAATGCCAGCCGAAAAGCATTTAGCAGCAATTGATTTAGCAAAAACGCTCACATATATCACCAATTCATTTGGGAATAACCAAGGGATTTATGATGTTACCGAAGTAGAAAAAAATCTAAACAACTGTAAATAGTTTTAATAACTATCTTTGCAATGCAAATGGCTCTATCGCTGTCCCGATTTATCGGGAGTGAGGAAAGTCCGGGCAACACAGAGCATCCTG
>JBKJLB010000172.1:0-2941 GCA_046597075.1 Pelobium sp. | reverse complement strand
CAATTCAAATCGAAAACAGCAATTCAGAGGATTTCAAAAACGAAAACATCAATGGTGTAGTTGAGCAAATGACAAATTTGGCTCAAAATTTTACTGCAAAAGCAGAAACCGACACGCTTCTCACTCGAGAAGAAACTGCAAAATTACTTTCTATTTCACTAGTAAAACTTTGGAGCCTTACCAAAGAGAAAGCATTTCCAGTTTATCATATTGGAAAGAGCGTGAGAAATAAGCAAAGTGAAGTACTAAGCGCATTGTTAAACAAATCTACAAAAATCTAATTTTTTTGTAATGAATGATGCCAGTGTAAACTATGATAAAGATGTCTTGTATCATATTAATCAAATTGCTCTTAATTGTGAAAATTTGCAATTGAACTACAATCGTGACCGCATAATCTTTCTTAATGCTCAAAACACAATTAACTCGGTACAGATGATAGAAAAATTATATCAATTCAGTAATAATTCAAAATTAATAGAAATTGGAAGATGTGTAAATGAATTATTTGAATCTGATGTGGATTTAAGCACAGTACTGATTAAAATAGAAAACACAAAACGTATAGCAAACCCGAGCGGAATAGCTTTTTTAAATTTTATACTATGAATGATATTGAACAATATATTAGAGTAGGAACTGACTATTACAGAATAGTTGAGATTCCATTGACCAACGACAAATTAAAAGTGTTAAAAAAATGGAATAAACAAACTATAGTTGATGATTATGGTAAGTCTAAAATTGATGAGATTGCCAAATTTAAAGGATTTTGTATAATTCCATCACATATTCAATTTGAGGGAGTAATTAACGGCTTCTACAATAAATATGAGCCATTATCGTATAAGCCAATTGAAAACGGAAAGTGGTCAAAAATAGAATTTTTCTTGAAGCATATTTTTGGCGAACAATATCTATTGGGATTAGATTATCTAACTTTACTTTGGAGAAAACCAACACAAGTATTACCAATTTTGTGTTTGGTAAGTAGTGAAAGGAATACTGGAAAAACAACTTTTTTAAATCTTCTTAAATTTATATTTGAGGGTAATATGACTTTAAATACTAATGAAGATTTTAGAAGCAGATTTAATTCGGATTGGGCAGGAAAGTTGGTAGTTGCCATTGACGAAGTTTTACTTGATAGAATAGAAGATAGCGAAAGAATTAAAAACTTATCAACGGCTAGATATTATAAATCCGAAGCAAAAGGTAAAGATAGAGAAGAAGTTGAGTTTTTCGGTAAGTTTATTTTATGTTCTAATAAAGAAGAAAACTTTGTTAAGTTAGACAATAATGAAATCAGGTATTGGGTTCGTAAAATTCCTAGTTTGCAAAATGGTAGTGATACAAAGTTGCTGGGGGATATGAAAAAAGAAATTCCATATTTCACATATTTTCTTGCAAACAGAGAAATGGAAACTGCCGAAAAAACAAGAATGTGGTTTACAAAAGAACAGATTTATACAGATGCTCTAAAAGTGTTAATTTTAGGCAATAAAACAACTTTAGAAAAAGAAATTGAAGAATTAATTCTTGACGAATTAGCTTTTTTTGAAAAAGAGGAGCTTTGCTATACTGCTCAAAACTTAGTCGATATGCTAGGAAAAAGAAATGTAAAAGTCACCAATAATTATGTCAAAACTATTCTTCAAGACAAGTTTAATTTAGTTTATGAAAAAAACAGTAGTTATCAGTTATTTCGCTCTGACTATTCAACACCAGAGTTTTTGAGTTTCACAAACCAAAAGGGAAGATTTTACAGATTTAGCAGAGAGGTTTTTGCTGAAAAACTGTTGAAATGTTGATTTGCGCTTTAAGTAACTGATAGTTAGTTGTTTTAGTATTCAAAAAACAATCAACGATAAGTCAACAACTAAAATATATTTGTAATGTGTTGAAAGCAAGTTGACAAAGTGTTTATCGATAAACTATTAAAATTTAGTAGCTTACGACTTTTTTCAACAAATCAACACTAAATTTAATTTATTATGAAACTTAGGCTTATTCAATGGGGATTTAAATAAAAGCCCCAAATCTAATCCAAATGCTTAAAATGCTTCTCGTTTTTATAAACCCTCGCTAACAAACTTGGAAACACTATCAATAACAATGGGAGAGCAACTAGAAATCCACCAATGACTGCGATAGCTAATGGTTGATGTAGTTCTGAACCTGTACCTATTCCAATTGCTAATGGCAAAAGCGCAATTATAGCTCCTAAAGCGGTCATTAATTTTGGACGCAATCGTGTTGAAATTGAATAGATTATTGATTGATTTACGTTTCGAGTTAATTTGAATGTTTCTCTAAATTGCAGAAAAGTAAAAATGGCATTTTCTGATATGATACCAACAATCATAATAATACCAGTATAACTTCCAACGTTTAAAGGAGTTCCAGTTATAAAGAGCAATATATAGCTTCCTGAGATGCCTAATATAGAAATTAAAAGTATAGTTAAAGCAATTCTAAAATCTCTAAACAAAAACAAAATAACACCAAAAATCAACAAGGATGAAGCTATTAAAATCATCAATAATTCTCTAAAAGATTGCTGTTGGTCTTTGTAAGCACCAGCATATTCAATATAATAGCCACTTGGCAAATGAATATCGGCATTAACTTTAGTTTGAATTTCCTGCATGACACTTCCCAAATCTCGGTTATCTAATCGTCCTGTTACGACACTCATCATTTGAAGATTTTCACGCTCAATTTCGGCAACACCCTTTTGGACAGAAATTGTAACCAAACTCGAAATAGGTATAGATTGTCCGTTGGGTAAAAATATTTTGAGTTGTTTGATGTCCTCCAAACTTCGCTTCTGACCATTGGCATAAATCAATCTGATTGGCGTTTGATTTTCATTTTCTAATAAACTGCCAACAACGTTACCTTCTAGTGCTGTTTGCATTTGAAATTGCAAATCGGTTGG
>JBKJLB010000402.1:0-6903 GCA_046597075.1 Pelobium sp. | reverse complement strand
TCAAGTTTTTCAGTTTTATTTGCTATCTCAGACGAAGTGTTTTCTTTTTGATCAATCTCATCTGTTTCGACTTGGGGACTTTCTAAGCTATCATTTATTTCATCGTTCTCTTTAACTAATGAACCTGATGTGTTTTCTTCATCAATTATAGTCTGTTCTACCGCCTTTTGGTCAGCATTTTCAACATCTTTCTCTTCTGTAGACTTTTCTTCGACAACTTCTTCTTCAACGTGGTTAGCTTTTGCCTCACCAGAAATTGATGCATTATCTTCAGTTGTTACTTCTGATTGATTTTCTAAGGATTCTATTTCCTCAATATTGGCAACTAATTCTTGTTCTTTGGTTAATTGCTCATTAGCTTCAATATTTTCAATCTTAATTTCTAAATCTTCAGGTTTTTCAACCGACTTTTCCTTCTCAAATTCAGAGCCTAAAATCTCACTTAAATTGATTCCAAAGGCATTTTTACTTTCTTCTCCACCTTCACGCTTTGGCTGTTTTTCTACTTCTTTTTCAACTTCAGGCTCAGGCTGATTCTTTATTTCTTCTTCAGGCCTTTCAGTCTGTACTAATTCTTCTAAATCTATACCTAAGGCATTATTCGGATCTATTAAAATATCGTTTTGTTCATTTTTCGGATGCTGAGCTGTTTCCAAATCAGCAATAAATAACTCTGGCTGATGGATAAAATCGTAAAGAATAGATCTGGAAGAGTTAAAAGCTGATGCTTCTTGGAGTAAAGAATGATAACGATTTGTGTTTTCAGCAGATTTCAGCGCAAGCATTTTAATGCTTTGGCAATACGGAAATTCTTGAATCAACTGTTCAAGCGATTCCAAATCCTTATTGCTTAAAGCTTTTGGATTAGCATGAAATTCCACAAATTTTGAATGCGCTGATTGATTTAAACTCAATGTTTTTCCTTTTTTAAACGTTGTGAAGTTAGTAAAAGCCTACCAATTGGCAAAAGCCTTATTATATATATCCTCCGTTAATTGATCGTTAACTTGTTTTACTAAATTTTGTTCTTGACTTGCAAAAGGGCCTTTGGTTTGATCAAAATCAATAAAACGCGTAAAGGCTTGGTCAAAACTTTTATTTTCTTCTCCTTTTAAACGGTTAGTATATTTTACCTGAACTGTTATGGTTAATCGGGTTAAACCCGCAGTTACCTGTTGATTTCCTTGAATAGCTACTGGTAAAATATTGTAATCGGTTATTCTTCCTTCAAAATTTGCTTCGCCTTCTGTTCTTAAAAAGCTTAAACTGGTTTGGGAGCGAATACGGGCTTTCAATGCCTCGGTAAAAGATTGACTTAAATTGGGATTTACTAAAGCAGATGTATTCTCAAATATAGGGACAGAAACCGTTTTAAGCGCTCCAATAGATCCTCCTGTAAAAGAATAAACTCCACAACCGCTAGAAAAGGCGAGAATTAGCAATATCAAAAGATTAAATATTATTCTTTTCATGATTTAGCTTAAGTTTAATTCTTTTATTTTTCGATATAAAGTACGCTCAGAAATTCCTAATTCTTCTGATGCTGCTTTTCTTTTTCCTTTATGTTTCTTGAGCGCTTTTTTAATCATATCAGCTTCTTTATCAATTAAAGAAAGTGATTCTTCAACTTCCTCTGCATCATGAGTAATGTGGTAATCATCTTGCTGACGATTCATATTTACCGGCTGCTGAATGGTTAAAGTCGACTCGTTTGTTGGCATCTCTATGTCTTTATACAATGAATTAATCACCTGAGGATTGTTATCAGCATAATTAGAAACGTTGTCTCCGTTCTGAATGATATCAATCACTAATTTTTTTAACTCCACCATATCCTTTTTCATATCAAAAAGCACTTTGTAAAGAATATCTCGTTCAGAAAAATCTTCTTTACCCTGCTGATTTAATCGCATTGGCAAATTACTGGTTTGATCTGTTGGGATATAAGACATTAAGGTTTGAGCGGTAATATGACGCTCTCTTTCTAAAACGGCAATTTGCTCAGCAATATTTTTTAATTGACGAACATTTCCTGGCCAGTTGTAATTTGTTAAAACCTGAACCGCACCTTCATCTAAAGTTACGTTTGGAGAACGATATTTATCAGAAAAATCAGCGACAAATTTTCTAAAAATCAAATGAATATCCTCTTTTCGCTCTCTTAAGGGTGGTATTTTTAAGGGCACCGTATTTAATCGGTAGTATAAGTCTTCTCTAAATTTTCCTGCTTGCACAGCCTGAAACATGTCTACGTTTGTTGCAGCTACTACTCTTGCATCAGTTTTTTGAACTTTGGACGAACCAACTCTAATGTATTCTCCAGTTTCTAAAACGCGTAACAATCTGGCTTGAGTACCTAGTGGTAATTCACCAACTTCATCTAAAAATATAGTTCCGCCGTTTACTACTTCGAAATATCCTTTACGAGCTTCATGAGCTCCAGTAAAAGATCCTTTCTCGTGACCAAATAATTCAGAATCTATTGTCCCCTCTGGAATTGCACCACAGTTAACAGCGATAAACGGACCATGCTTACGGGCACTCATTTGGTGAATGATGTGCGAAAAAACTTCCTTTCCAGAGCCACTTTCTCCTGTAATCATTACCGTAATATCGGTTGGAGAGACTTGCCTAGCAATATCTATAGCTCTATTCAACAGAGGAGAACTTCCGATGATGCCAAAGCGTTGTTTAATATCTTGTAAATCCATTTTTAAATTAGATATGAGTATTGAGATGTGAGATGTGAGACCATGCAAAGTCTCTATACCCAAATCTTTCTTCTACTAAACTATTTTTCCTATTAAAATTGCAGTTGTTGTTTTTTCGACCAAAACATTCACATAATCCCCAGGCTCGTATCCTTCAACAACAGGGAAAATCACCATGTGGTTGTGATCGCTTCTACCGCAATAATCTGTTTTTGACTTTTTTGAAAAACCTTCTATCAATACTTTCTCAATCTTACCTATTCTTTTTTGGGCTCGGTAACGACTGTGTATTTGCTGTAAGGCTATAATTTCTTCTAATCTCTTTTGCTTTAACTCTGGTGAAACATCATCCGCTAATTTTTTAGCCGCTGGCGTTCCAGGTCTTTCTGAGTAGGAGTACATGTAGGCAAATTCATATTTTACCAACTCCATCATACTCAATGTTTCTTGATGATCTTCGTCAGTCTCGGTACAGAAACCTGAGATGATATCAGTTGAAATACCACATTCTGGGATAATTCTTCTAATGGCATCTATCCTATTCAAATACCATTCTCGGGTATAGGTTCTATTCATTAAGTCTAAAACTCTTGAATTTCCAGATTGAACAGGTAAATGAATATAATTACAGATATTCTCGTATTTGGCAATGGTCTCTATCACTTCGTCGGTAATATCTTTTGGATGAGAAGTAGAAAAACGCACCCTCATTGATGGACTGACTAAAGCTACCATTTCAAGTAATTGCGCAAAATTAACTTTTTCAGTTTCATCAGTCGAAGTCCATTTATAAGAATCTACATTTTGCCCTAAAAGCGTTACTTCTTTATAACCTTCGTTCAATAAATCGGTAACTTCTTTTATTATTGAGTGTGCATCTCTGCTACGTTCTCGACCTCTGGTGAACGGAACTACACAGAATGAACACATATTATCGCAACCACGCATAATGGAAACAAAAGCCGAAATTCCGTTGGAGTTTAATCTTACTGGGCTTAAATCTGCATAAGTTTCTTCGCGAGAAAGCAAAACGTTAATTGCTTTTTGCCCGCCATTTACTTGCTGAATTAAATTGGGTAAATCTCGGTAAGCATCTGGGCCAACCACTACATCCACCAATTGCTCTTCCTCTAAAAATTTAGATTTTAAACGTTCGGCCATACAACCTAAAACACCTATCACTAAACCTTTATTTGTTTTTTTGATGGCTTTAAATTGCTTTAATCTATTTCTTACTCTAGTTTCTGCATTTTCACGGATAGAACAAGTATTGATAAAAATCACGTCGGCCTGGTTATAATCTGGTGTGGTGGTAAAACCGTCTTCACTTAAAATAGAGGCAACAATTTCAGTGTCAGAAAAATTCATGGCGCAGCCATAACTTTCTATATAAAGCTTCCGCTGATTTTTAACTGTTGTTTTATTTTCTAAAATTAAAGCTTCACCCTGTCTAGACTCATCGTGTTGTTTGGAAGCTAAATCTAATTCTATCATGCACATTTATTTGAATTGCAAAATTATAAAAGATTATGTGAAAATGACAGTTTGTCAGCTTATAAATTTGAGATGATGATTTTGGGATGATGAAGGGTTAAGATAGTTCCTTATTTGATACATTGAACTAAGTTAAATAAACCCCTGCCTACCGGACAGGCAGGCGATACTACTGGAAATACTTTTTGCTGTTTTTTAAAAAATAAAGAACATCAGCAAAAAGATTGCAAGGGATAGCGGGACTATCGGAATAAACGAAGGTTAAGCTTTGCTTTTCATGTAAAAATTTTAAAAGCGGTAATTTATTTTCTGCTCCATGTTAAGAATCGTATTTTTGATGCGAACTGATTGAACGAAAAATGAGTAAAACGAATAGAAAACAAGATGCTTTAGATTATCATTCGCAAGGGCGCCCCGGGAAGATTCAGGTAATACCTACAAAACCAACAAACTCGCAAAGAGATTTAGCTTTAGCTTATTCGCCGGGTGTTGCAGAACCTTGTTTAAGGATAGCCGAAAATAAAGATGATGTTTATAAATATACCGCTAAAGGCAATTTAGTAGCCGTAATTAGTAACGGAACTGCCGTTTTAGGATTAGGTGATATTGGCCCTGAAGCTGGGAAACCAGTGATGGAAGGTAAAGGATTATTATTCAAAATTTTTGCTGATATAGATGTTTTCGACTTAGAATTAGACACCAAAAATGTTGATGATTTTGTGAAAATTGTGAAGGCTTTAGAGCCCACTTTTGGTGGTGTAAATTTAGAAGATATTGCGGCTCCGGAGTGCTTTGAAATTGAACGTCGCTTAAAAGCCGAGATGAAAATTCCGGTAATGCATGACGATCAACATGGAACAGCAATTATCTCTGCAGCTGCCTTGATAAATGCTTGTGAGCTTCAAAAAAAGAAACTGGATAAAGTTAGAATTGTGGTAAATGGCGCTGGCGCTGCTGCAATTTCGTGTACTCGTTTGTACGTTTCACTAGGCGCCTTGAAAGAGAATATTGTGATGATTGATAGAAGCGGCGTGATAAGAGCAGACCGCAAAAACCTAGACGGAACAAAACTAGAATTTGCAACTAAAAGAAACATTAACACTTTGGAAGATGCCATGAAAGATGCTGATGTTTTCATCGGACTTTCATCAGCAGATGTTTTGAGTGCTGAGGCTTTGAAAACAATGGCAAAAAACCCAATTGTTTTTGCAATGGCAAATCCAAACCCTGAGATAGCTTATGAATTAGCAGTAAAAACCCGTAAAGATATCATCATGGCTACTGGGCGTTCTGATTATCCAAATCAGGTAAATAACGTTTTAGGCTTCCCATATATTTTTAGAGGGGCTTTAGATGTTAGGTCGACTGCAATTAACGAAGAAATGAAAATTGCAGCTGTAAGAGCAATTGCAGCTTTAGCTAAAGAACCGGTTCCCGAGGCTGTAAATCTGGCTTATAATGCGAAGAATTTAAAATATGGTAAGGATTACATCATCCCAAAACCTATTGATTTTAGATTGATTACGACTGTTTCTCCGGCTGTAGCAAAAGCTGCTATGGAGTCTGGCGTGGCAAGACACCCAATTACAGATTGGGAAGCTTATAATACCGAATTGAAAAAACGCCTTGGAATGGATGATGCCATTTTAAGAGCAATAACCAATAAAGCAAAAGCTGCACCAAAAAGAGTTGTTTTTGCTGAGGCCGATAACTATAAAATTTTAAAGGCAGCACAAATTGTGCATGATGAAGGTATTGCTATTCCAATATTGTTAGGGAATAAAAAATTAATTCATCAAATCATCAAAGAAAACGAGCTAGAATTGGATGGTATCACTATTATTGATCCTGCTGAAGAAAAAGAAATGAGCGAAAAATTTGCTCAAAATCTTTACGAAAAACGCCAAAGAAGAGGTTTCACATTGTATGAAGCTAGAAAAAACATGAGAGATCGTAACTATTTTGGCGCTTCGATGGTGGAGTTTGGTGAAGCGGATGCACTGATTTCTGGCTTGACTAAAAACTACGCTTCTACAGTAAAACCAGCTTTACAAATTATTGGTACAGAACCAGGTGTTAACCGTGTTGCTGGTATGTATATGATGTTGACTAAAAAAGGACCTATTTTCTTTGCGGATACGACCATCAATGTTAACCCAAATGTGGAAGAATTAGTAGATGTTACTTTATTGGTTAATAAATCAGTAAAGCAATTTAATATTAAACCACGTATAGCTATTTTATCTTATTCTAACTTTGGTTCTAATGAAGGCGAAATCCCCCATAAGACCAGAGAAACTGTGAAATTCTTACACCAAAATCATCCTGATATTATAGTGGACGGAGAAATGCAGGCTAACTTTGCTCTAAATCCTTCTTTGTTAGCGGATAATTTCCCATTTTCGAAATTAAAAGATGGGCCAGCTAATACTTTGGTTTTCCCTAACTTAGACTCTGGAAATATTGCCTATAAATTATTGCAAGAATTAGGAGGAGCTGAAGCGGTAGGCCCTATTTTATTAGGAATGAACAAACCTGTCCATGTGTTGCAATTGGGTAGTTCGGTGAGGGAAATTGTAAACATGATTACCATCGCAGTTGTTGATGTACAAACAAAAGAAAATGTTAACTTGGATAAAAAAGGCGGCTTGTTATCTAATGTAATAAGAACAAATACTAACACTTAATATGTACGCAT
>JBKJLB010000379.1:0-3118 GCA_046597075.1 Pelobium sp. | reverse complement strand
TGTCAACTTCACTTTTATGGATAATAAATGTATAAAGGTCTTCCTCGTCTCTTTTATAGTAAACTACCTTACCTTGTGGGTCAATACAAGTGGTATCACCACTGTAATAAATTTCATTCCCATCATGACCAACCCTGTTTAAAGCAATGATATAAGATTGATTTTCAATTGCTCTGGCCGGAATTAGTGTTCTCCAATGATGAGCTCTTTTCTCAGGCCAATTCGCAACAACTAAAAGTAAATCGTATAAATCTTTGGTGTTTCTTAGCCAAACTGGAAATCTTAAATCATAACAGATGGTTGGCATTATTTTCCAGCCGTTAAGTTCAACTATTAATTTTTTATTCCCAGCTTGATAAACATTATCTTCGCCAGCCATGCTAAATAAGTGTTTCTTGTCATATTGATGATAAGACCCATCTGGTTTCATCCAAATTAAACGATTATAAAATTTACCTTTTTCTTTAATAATTAATGAACCGGTTATTACGGCATTAAAAAATTTAGCCTTTTCTTTCATCCATTTCATTGTTTTACCATCCATTTCTTCAGCTAAATCAGCTGCATTCATGGTAAAACCAGTGCTAAACATCTCGGGTAATATGATTAAATCTGTTTTCTCGCGTATAGCAGAAAGTTTTAAACTAATATTCTGAAGATTTTTATCAATATTTTCCCAAAAAAGATAAACCTGTAAAATTGTAACCTTTAATTGATCCATGATCAAATTTTTTATTGATTAGGTTTATTAAAATTATTTAAAATACTCGATTATCTATTGAGTTATATTTTCAACAAAAAACCTGCCGCTTTCTCCAATGTTTGCTCTTTTTTTGCAAAGCAAAAACGTATGGTGTTATATTCAAAATTTCGGCTGTAAAAACTAGAATTTGGAACTGCTGCAACTTTGTATTCTTTCACCATTCGTAATACAAAATCTATATCCTTTTCATCTGTGATTTTTTCGAAACTTACATTTTGAAAATAAGAACCTTTACAATCTAACAAGGTAAATTTTGTTTGTTTTAAAAGGCTTCTAAATAAGTCTCTCTTTTTTTGAAAAAACAAGGCGAGTTGTTGATAACTGTCTGATTGGTTCATGTACTCATTAAAAGCAATTTGAATGGGTGTGTTTACACTAAATACTTGAAACTGATGGATTTTTCGAAACTCAGTCATCAAATATTCGGGAGCAAGGCAATACCCAACCTTCCAGCCTGTAGTATGAAATAATTTTCCAAAACTTGCTATTACAAAAGTTCTTTCTTTTAACTCAGGATACCTAGAAAGGCTTAAATGTTCTTCATTGTCAAATATAACATGTTCGTAAACTTCATCACTAATAATGGCGATGTCTGTGTTTTTTGTAATGCTAATAAGCTGATCAATATCTTCTTTATTTAAAATTTGACCACTGGGATTGTGTGGAGAATTTATAATAATTAATTTAGTATTTACAGTAACTAATCTTTTTACGATATCCCAATCTATTTCATAAAATGGGGGCTGCATCTCGAATGATTTTACCAGACCACCAAAAAGTTTTACCGTTGGAGCATAGCAATCATAAGCTGGTTCAAAAATAATTGCTTCATCATTAGGTTTAATTAATGTGGCAATTGCTGTGAAAATTGCCTGTGTACCGCCAGCAGTAATGGTAATCTCATCTTCGGGATGATAATAAGATTGATGTAAATTTTCTACTTTCTTAGAAATTGTTTCTCGCAAACTCAACACACCTGGCATTGGTGCATATTGATTGTTTCCTTTTTTCATTTCGATATTCACCAGTTTAATCAGCTCTGGAGCAACAGGAAAATCCGGAAAACCTTGAGAGAGGTTGATGGCATTATGCTTGACTGCTTCTGCTGTCATCACAGAGAAAATTGAATTTTGTACTTGACTTAATTTAGAAGAGATATTAACCACGATTATTTATTAAAAAAATTTTATTCAAATTAGAATTATTTTTGAGACATAAAAAACTATCTAAAGAATTTTTTGTCTGATTCAATAAATATAAATAAATGAGCCATCAATCTAAAGAAAGTAAATTATTTATCGTTTTAGGATGTTTCTTAATTGCTAATGCTATTCTTGCTGAGTTTATTGGTGTTAAGATCTTTTCAGTAGAAGAGTCTTTAGGATTTTCTAAGTTTAATATTAATTTATTTGGAGTTAAAGACTTGAGTTTTAATATGTCAGCAGGTGTAATTACTTGGCCTTTAGTATTCATCATGACAGATATCATCAACGAATATTATGGTACAAAAGGGGTGAAGTTTTTATCTTATTTAGCAGCTATTTTAATTGCCTTTGCTTTTGTAGTTGTTGGTTTATCCATGAAATTGGTTGGTGCAGATTTTTGGGTAAATCAAAATATTAATGGTCAAAATTTAAATATGAATAACGCCTTCTCAGGAATTTTTGGTCAAGGAATGTGGATTATCGTTGGATCTATAACCGCATTTCTTATCGGGCAAGTTGCTGATGTGATTATTTTTCATCGAATTAAAAAAATAACCGGTAATAATAAATTATGGCTGCGGGCAACGGGTTCAACTTTGGTTTCTCAATTTATAGATAGTTTTGTGGTAATTTTTATTGCATTTTACCTAAATCCCCAATACCATTGGAGTTGGCAAATGGTGGCTGCAATTGGCTTGGTAGGATATTCTTATAAATTCATTATAGCATTACTAATGACCCCAATATTGTATCTAGTGCATGGCATTATAGATCAATTTTTGGGTAAAGAGCTTTCGAATCAATTAATGGATAACGCCGCTAAAGACGAGTAATTTCAGCCCTCTTTTAAAAGTGTTTGGATATCTTTTATCAATTGATTTATTTCTAATTCTAATGTTCCATTGTAAATTCCTCTGATACGTTTATTTCTGTCAATCAATAACATATGCTCAGTATGTAAAAACTCAGTACTATCTTTTGTAAAACCCAAATCCTCCTCAGCAAAATACGATTGCCGGGCTAAACTATAAATCTCGCTTTTATTTCCTGTCAAAAAATGCCAGTTTGGGTTGTTAATTTGGTGAATTTTAGCATAGATATTCAATCTCTTCACATCATCAATCCATGGAGTGACACTGTATGACAAAAT
>JBKJLB010000296.1:0-3209 GCA_046597075.1 Pelobium sp. | reverse complement strand
AATTTACGTACAGAAATGATCTGGCCTGCTTTCAGGTTGGCTGATTCTCCCGGTTCTGTTACTACTCTCTTATCGTAGATCTCATCATTTTCAAGCTGGAAATCCCAGCGGTCAACCAATTCCTTCTCAAGGAAACGTGTATCACCAGCATCCTCAATCATAACCTTCTGCATCATTTGGTGAACGATAGTTTCAAAATGCTTATCGTTAATTTTCACACCCTGTAAACGGTAAACTTCTTGGATACCATTTACTAAGTATTCTTGCACCGCAGCTGGACCTTTGATTGATAAAATATCTCCTGGAGAGATTGCTCCATCAGACAATGGCATACCTGCTTTAACAAAATCGTTTTCTTGAACTAGAATGTGCTTAGAAAGTGGTACTAAGTATTTCTTTACCTGTCCATCTCTTGATTCGATAGTTACCTCACGGTTACCACGTTTCACACCACCTAAGGTTACCACACCGTCAATCTCTGTTACAACCGCGGGATTTGAAGGATTTCTCGCTTCAAATAATTCAGTTACACGAGGTAAACCACCGGTAATATCTCTTGTTTTTCCAGTTGTACGAGGAATCTTCACTAAAATCTCACCCATCTTCACTTGATCGCCTTCGTCAACAGCAACGTGAGCACCTACCGGAACATTGTATTCTCTAATAGATTCACCTTTTTTATCAACGATTTTTACAACCGGATTTTTAGTTTTATCACGAGTATCGATAATTACTTTCTCTCTGTGACCAGTTTGTTCATCAGATTCTTCACGGAAAGTCACCCCTTCAATAACAGATTCAAACTCAACCTTACCAGTAAATTCAGAAATAATAACCGCATTATATGGATCCCATGAACATAACTTGTCGCCTTTGGTTACTTTGTCTCCTTCTTTAACAAAAAGGAAAGATCCATAAGGGATGTTGTTAGTCATAATAACTCTTCCAGAATTTGGATCGGTAATTTTGAATTCACCTGAACGCCCTAATACTACTTCGATGCTACCATCCTCAGTAGCTTTAGTTACTGTTCTTAAGTTTTCAAACTCAATCACACCATCAAACTTAGCGTTGATTTGAGATTCAGCAATGTTAGATGCTGTACCACCCACGTGGAAAGTACGTAATGTCAACTGTGTTCCTGGCTCACCGATTGACTGAGCAGCAATTACTCCAACTGCTTCACCCATTTGAACTGGCTTACCAGAAGCTAAGTTACGTCCATAACATAATGCACAAACTCCTCTTGGAGATTCGCAAGTTAATACAGAACGAATTTCTATACCTTCTAAAGGAGATTCTTCAATTCTTCTAGCAGTTTCTTCATTAATATCCTGATCTGCTTTTACTAAAATTTCATTAGTGATAGGATCATAAACATCATGTAGTGATGTACGACCTAAAATTCTATCATATAATGGCTCAATAATATCTTCTTGATCTTTTAAAGCAGTAGTAAACATCCCTCTTAATGTACCACAATCATGGTGTTTAATTACCATATCTTGGGCCACATCATGTAAACGACGAGTTAAGTAACCAGCATCTGCAGTTTTTAAAGCTGTATCTGCCAAACCTTTACGAGCACCGTGAGTAGAAATAAAGTATTCTAATACTGATAATCCTTCTTTAAAGTTAGAAAGAATAGGGTTTTCAATAATCTCACCACCTGAACCAGATTTTTGAGGCTTTGCCATCAATCCTCTCATCCCACATAACTGACGAATTTGCTCTTTAGACCCACGAGCTCCAGAATCCAACATCATGTAAACAGAGTTGAAACCTTGGTTATCGTTGGTTAATTGAGTCATTACATGAGTAGTTAATCTGTTATTGATACGAGTCCAGATGTCAATGATTTGGTTGTAACGTTCGTTATTGGTAATGAAACCCATATTGTAGTTACCCATTACATCTTCAACTTCTTTTCTGGCTTGCTCCAATAAAGTATGTTTCTCTGTTGGGATATTTAAATCTTTCAAGTTGAAAGATAAACCACCAATAAATGCAGATTGGAACCCTAGCGTTTTAATTTCATCTAAGAAATTTGCTGCTCTAGCCATTCCTGTATTTTTCACTACTTCACCAATGATATCACGTAATGATTTCTTAGTTAGTAGCTCATTAATATAGCCTACTTCGGCTGGAACAACTTCATTGAATAATACTCTTCCAACAGTAGTGTCAATTATTTTCTCTACTAAAGATCCGTCCTTCTCTTTCACTATTGCTTTTACCTTAATAAATGCATGAACATCAATCATTCTCTCATTATAAGCAATGATGACTTCTTCAGAAGAATAAAAAGTTTGACCTTCTCCTTTTACAATATGTCCTTCTTCGGTTCTACGGCCTTTGGTCATATAATATAGACCTAAAACCATATCCTGAGATGGTACTGTAACTGGAGTTCCGTTAGCCGGATTTAAAATATTATGAGAAGCTAACATCAAAATTTGAGCTTCCAAAACCGCAGCGTTACCTAGTGGTACGTGTACTGCCATCTGGTCACCATCAAAATCGGCGTTGAATGCTGTACATACTAAAGGATGCAATTGGATTGCTTTTCCTTCAATTAATTTTGGTTGGAAAGCTTGAATACCTAAACGGTGTAATGTTGGTGCTCTGTTTAATAAAATAGGATGGCCTTTCAATACATTCTCCAAAATATCCCAAACTAAAGGATCTTTTCTATCAACAATTTTCTTTGCTGATTTTACAGTCTTAACAACCCCTCTTTCAATCATCTTACGGATGATAAACGGTTTGAAAAGCTCTGCAGCCATATCTTTAGGTAAACCGCATTCGTGTAGTTTCAATGTTGGACCTACTACGATTACAGAACGTCCAGAATAATCCACACGCTTACCTAATAAGTTTTGACGGAAACGTCCTTGCTTACCTTTTAAAATATCAGAAAGAGATTTTAAAGCTCTGTTACCTTCAGTTTTAACGGCGTT
The DNA here is from genome assembly GCA_046597075.1 of Pelobium sp. GTDB lineage: Bacteria > Bacteroidota > Bacteroidia > Sphingobacteriales > Sphingobacteriaceae > Pseudopedobacter. The sequence continues at coordinate 249 of JBKJLB010000296.1, read as the reverse complement.
CACTTTACGTGAGTTGTCAAATAATGAATCAACAGCCTCTTGTAACATACGTTTTTCGTTACGTAAGATTACTTCAGGAGCTTTAATTTCCATTAATCTTTTTAAACGATTGTTACGGATGATTACTCTTCTGTATAAATCATTCAAATCGGAAGTTGCGAAACGACCACCATCAAGTGGCACAAGAGGACGTAATTCTGGCGGAATAACCGGAACTACTTTCATAATCATCCATTCCGGACGATTTTC
>JBKJLB010000225.1:0-2557 GCA_046597075.1 Pelobium sp. | reverse complement strand
CCAACCGTAGCTTTCGTTGTTGGGGTTATGATGGGTACGGGAAGTTGATCATTTTCTTTCAAACCTTCGGGTAATTTAACACCACAAACTTCTCTTTTTCCAGCAGCATACTCTCTGGCAGCATGACCTGCTAAATACCCCCTAATCACCATTTCAACCTTAAAAGGCTCACAAATTTTTCCAATGGTAACGCTTGGATCAGGAACAGAAATCACCCAGTTAGGTACAATATCTTTTGTGGCTTCCAAAAATTTAGCGGCTATTTGATTTAAAACTTGCCCTTTAAATGGGATAGCTTCTGGTAAAACCACATCAAAAGCTGAAATCCTATCACTTACCACCATCACCAAGTACTCATTATTGATGGTATAAACATCTCTAACTTTACCTTTATAAAATCCGGTTTGACCGGGAAAATTAAAATGTGTTTCTTTTATCGCTTGCATTTGTTTAGAATTTAGATTTGAGACTAACTCTCAATTTCACTCATTTCTCAAATCTGATTTCTCACCTCTATTATTGTAAATCTCCGTAAGCTTCTAGTATTTTACGAACCAACTTGTGGCGCACAACGTCTGCTCCGTTTAAATAAATTACGTCAATACCCTTAATGTTATCCAAAATTCTAAGGGCATTAAATAAACCTGACTGTTGCTTTTTTGGTAAATCTATCTGGGTAACATCACCTGTAACAATAAATTTAGCTGATGGGCCCATTCTGGTTAAAAACATTTTTAACTGCATATCCGTAGCATTTTGTGCTTCATCCAAAATCACAAAACAATTATCTAATGTTCTTCCACGCATGAAAGCTAAAGGAGCAATTTCTATGGTTCTGTTCTCTAAATAGGTCTTCAACTTTTCTGCCGGGATCATATCATCCAAAGCGTCGTAAAGTGGTCGTAAATATGGATCTATTTTTTCCTTTAAATCTCCGGGTAAAAAACCTAAGTTCTCCCCTGCCTCTACTGCTGGTCTGGTTAAGATGATTCTTTTGATCTCTTTGTTTTTGAGCGCTCTAACAGCTAAAGCAACTGCGGTGTAGGTTTTACCTGTACCAGCCGGACCGATGGCAAATAATACATCATTGGTGTTGATGCTGGTTACCATTTTATGTTGGTTAGCGGTACGAGCTTTAACCATTATCCCATTTGGCCCAAAAACAATTACTTCAGAAGCAGAACTAGTTGTTTCAGCCTCTGTAGCACCTTCTGATTTTGAAGCTGCAGAAACAGATGCTCCTAAAAGAGAAACAATATCATTTGTAGATAAATTTTGATACTTATCTAAATGATTGATGATGCTAGTAATCTTTTCATTAAAAAGAATAAGCTCTTGTTCATCGCCAAGAGCCTTAAGCTCAGAGCCTCTAGCAACAACTTTTAACTTAGGAAATGAGCGTTTTACAAGCTCAAAGTACTCATTATTTGGACCCCATAGTACTGCTGGGTTTACGGATTCTAAAGTGATTTTTAATTCGTTCAAGTTATGGATTTTATGTTTCTTGTATGAATATGGATTAAAAATTTAATATTTGTAGTATTAATCTTATAGTACAAGATTAAGAATAAATATTCACAATTTTAATGGCAATTATTACTTTAACCACCGATTTAGGTTATAAAGATTTTTATCAAGCAGCATTAAAAGGCAGTATATTAAATACGTTGCCAAATGTGAATATTATAGACATTACACACGAAATTCAAGCCTTTAATATTTCTCGAGCGGCTTTTATTTTAAAAAACTGTTTTAATTACTTTCCAAAGGGTACTGTACACTTAATTGGGATTGATACGGTTTACAGCGCAAACAACAAATATTTGGCTTTAAAATATAAAGATCACTTTTTTGTAGGTTCTGATAATGGTATTTTCTCTTTAATTTTTGACGAAGCGCCAGAAGAAATTGTTGAAATTAATATCATGCAGGATCTTAAATTTTTACATTTCCCACTAGCTGATATTTTTGTAAAAGCGGCTTGTCATCTAGCAAATGGAGGTAAACTCAACGAAATTGGTATTCCTACACAAGAAATTGGAGAACGAATGAACCTTCACCCTGTAATTGATAAGGATCAAATAAAAGGTAGTGTAATTTTTATAGATTCCTTTGAAAATGTCATTACAAACGTGACAAAAGATTTATTCACAAAAGTACAAAACGGGAGAAGATTCACTTTATCTTTCAAAAGAAATGAAACCATCAACCAATTGAGCTGGCATTATGATGAGGTGCCTGATGGTGAAAAACTTTGTCTATTTGGTATTTCAGATCACTTAGAAATAGCTATAAATAAAGGTAAGGCCAGCGGTTTATTAGGCTTATATATTAATGATATCATTAGAATAGAATTTCATTCATGATCATACGACTAGTGAAAATGGAGTTTAATGAAGATAAAATTGAGATTTTTAGCTCGATTTTTGAAGAGATAAAACCAATGATTTTAAAAATGAATGGTTGTGTAGGGGTTGATCTTCATCAAGATATCAAAAACGTAAATATTTTTTTCACCATTAGTCATTGGGAAAATGAAGACTCGCTAAATGCTTAT
>JBKJLB010000100.1:0-4263 GCA_046597075.1 Pelobium sp. | reverse complement strand
ATCCAAAAAAGCTCCGGCACTTATTTTAATCAAAGGCCCATCAGCATCTCTAACAATGTAGGCGTTTATCCCATAGCTTTTTAGTTGATTAACACGAGCTTGAGCTTGCTCTTCTTTAGGATATAGTCCAATAATGATTTCATAACGGATATCACTTGTGTTTGGTATTTTCTTTTGGTCAATCGCTATATCTGTAGAATCTTTTGCTTTTTCTACATCAAAACCCATTGTTTTGAGTTTTTCTTCTGGTGTTATTTTTGATTGATAAATAGAATCAGCGGTTTCAAGGGCTTTATCCTCTGCTGATTTTATTTCTACTTTATTCCCTTTATCAAAATATTGAATTAAGTTTTGATAAATCTCTGGTTTGATGTAATAAATGGCAATCAAAACGCTAATTATTGCAATAGTAATCAGCAATAGTAAAATCTTTAAAAGGTTGCTTTTCTTTTGGGCATGTTCAACGTCATCCTCATCTTCAATTGCGGTATTTAAAGCTTGTTGGGCTAAACTATAATCTTCATTGTTATTCCCTTGAAAGCTTGCCGCTTGTGTATCAATTGATGGTAACCCGAAGAAGGCTTTGTTTAAAATCGGATTTTCCGTTGTTTCTAAAGTTATTTTTTCATCAATAAGGCGGAGTTTTCCAATTCCTACCAAATCAACGGTGCTGCTTTTTAAGATATTTTTTAAATCCCTTACATATTCGTCTAACGCGGCATAAGCCGATGTTAATGGGATACCACTTTTCCCACTGATATACTGAACCAGCTTATCATCGTTCATATATTCGGTAGAAAAATCAATCTTACCTGATGGGGGATAATAAGTTTTAGTTTCCTCGTTATAATAACCATCGGCCCGCTTTTTGAAAAACCTGCCCAATCCAGGTACAATAACCTGGTCTTTTTGAGCAATCATCTCGGCGAAATAGGGTGATATATCCATAAGGGTGTAAAAATACTTTTTTTAATAGACTGCGGTAAAAAAATCAAAAACTAAAAACCGTAACTCAGTCCGCCCAATATATTAATTCCATAATTAGGATAATAAGGATATTTATAATAATCGTTTCCTAAAATATTATTAACCCTTAAAAATCCGCTAATCTTTTTGTTGTATTGATATTCAATCCCAGCGCTGATATCAGCGAAAGCTTTGATGGTTTTCACCGTATAACTTGGCTGACTAGGATTGGATTGAATTAAAGAAATCTTTGCTTTGGTATCTCCTTGAAAATAGAGGTCGCCATTTAACTTGATTTTATCTCCAATTTTAAACGATCCGTTTGAAGAAAGCGTGAAGGCAGGGCGTAACCAAGCAAACTCTTCGCCCTTATTTTCATATTGTTTTAAAGAGATTTTACTGTCTAAAGTAAAAGCCTCCGTAAAGTTAATATTCAATTCCCCATCAAATCCCAAAACATTCATGTTGCCGCCAAAATAAGCAATATCAAACTTCTGTGGATTACCCAGTTGGTTGTTTTTTACTTGATTGTTGATGAAATAAGAGTAATCTTCTAATGTTTGATAAGAAACCATGGCTTTAAAGCCGATGTTGGCTGCAAAAGTTCCTCTTATTCCACCAGCAGCATCAAATTTGTTAACCGTATTCCTTAACAAAACCTGCTCATTAAGGTACGGGTTTTCACCTGCAAAACCTTTGATGGTATTCTTGTTAATGTCGCCACCAAAACTACCAAACACGGTTAAATAGTTTTTGATCAACATAAAATCTAAACTGGCCGCAGGAAATAAATGGATTCTTTGGTTAGCGCCAAATTCATTGACATAATTTATTCCACCAGTAAATCTTAATACATCGGTATTAAATTGGATATAAGGATTCAGCTTCAAAAGATTATTCTTAAAATTGGTATTTAAATCTTTACTGTTGGTAAAATCAGCAATTCCATTTGCCCCAATTTTAATTTTATTCAACCTTTTGCCAATTCCACCTGATAAGTTGAAATTACTTTCTTTCGCCGAAAACGAGTTATTGAAAAGATAAGCCCCAATTTTGGCAGCATAAGTAAAACTGGTTTCATCATCAGCATCTAATCGGTTAAACAAAAGTCCTTCACCTTCAAAAGTTCCAAATTTTTGCTGCTCTGGATTAGCGTTTATAAATGATCCCTCTGGATCTTGTCCGTAGAAATAAGTACCAAATCTATTGTAGCCTAATTTGCCTTCCAATACCAAATCATCACCAATACTTCTGCCGTAACCACTAATTTCTTGCTTACTTATTATTTGCTGATTTAATTTACCACTCATCGCCAAATGGTTGAAATTGAAACCTGCTTGTAGGGCTTCATCTTGCCCGGTGGCAATATTTAATTGACCAAAAGTAGTTCCTAAATTCCCTAGCCCAATTTTAGCAAAGTTGTTTTGTAGCTGAGCCGCTTTTTCTTGTGCTAATTTTTGTGCCTCTAACTCACGGATGCCACTATTCAATTCCAGCCTTTTATCTAGTAAATCATACGTCACCTTTGGGTTAAAGGGTTGTGTATCTTTTAAATTAGGGCTACGTCTAATTTTTACCGCATCAGCTAAAACTGGTTTATAAGATCTTACCACTTCAATTTCTTCGGTAACCGCATTTCTAGTCGTATCTTTTTTAACAGGTGTAGTTTGGGCATGGGCCGATAGACCGAGAGCAAAAGAGCAACTTAAAAAAAGAGCCGTAGCTATATGATATTTTTTGGTCATGTTCTTATTTACTATTCAGTTTATCTAATTTTTGTTGAGCGATGGTTAAGATGTCATCATCACCTTCATAGTTATCTATGATACTCTTTAAAGTGGCAATAGCCTGCACATCATCTTTTAAAGCAGTGTAATTATCCGCTAATAAAAGAAAGGCCTTTGCATTCCAGTAATTATAATTGGGCATTGTTTTGGTTAAATCAAAACAAGACTTTTGAGAAGATTTATAATCCTTTTTTTGGTATTGGATTTCTGCAACGTTATACAACGCCTCTGCACCAGCAATAGATTTTGTAGCTTTTACCACCTCTTCAAATTGTTTTTTGGCTTTGTCCACATCGCCCATCACCAAATAAGCTTTACCTGCATATAAGCCAGCTTTATTTCTATCTTCTTCTGATGATTTCTCGTAGTTTTTTACCAGCTCAACATATTTCAAAGTTTGGTCGGGGACACCAACACCGTCATAAGCCACCATTAAGTTATTAATCGCAAAACTATAATTGGCTTTATATTCTGATGCTATTTCTAACTTTTTTAAGTGAACGATTGCTTCATTGTATTGCTTATTGCTTAAGTAAATTTTAGAAATACTGATCAACGCTTTTTCGGTATATTCACTAGTCCAATCGTTTAAGATATATTCATAATCAATAATTGCAGGGGGGTATTTACCTAAGTTTTTATAGCTCTCGGCCCTTACAAATTTCGCTTGTTTATCTTGTATGGCTTTAGGGAATTTATCGAAATATGCATTTACTGCTTCAACAGCACCTTCCCAGTTTCCTCTTAAATAAAGGTTATTTGCTGCCTGAAACATGATGTTGTCCTGCTCTGCAGATGTGAAATTACCTATAGAAGTAGAGTTAGCGTAGTTGATAAAATCGGTTGCATTTCCTTTATCTAAATAAATTTTCTGAATCAACTTTAATGCTTGCTGCGCTTCATCTGTTGATTTATAGTCGGCGACTACTTTTTTGAAGGTCACTAAAGCTTCATCATCATTTTTCTGATCATAATAAACCAAGCCAATAGTCACCAAAGCTCTAGGAATGTAAGAGCTTCTAGGATATTTCTCTACAAAATTGCTTAAATCTGTTTGCGCTTTTTCTCCTTGCCCTATCAAGAAATAAGTATAAGCCGTCTCAAAGCCTGCATCATCCGCATAGTTTGAAGTTGGATACTGAGACAATAAAGATTGTAAAGTGGCAATTTTAGCTTCAGGCTGACTTTGTAGCCCTTGTATAATTCCTCTTTGGAAAAGCGCATAATCTTTACTGGTAGAACCCTGATCAATAATTCTGTTGTAATAAGACAATGCACTTCCATAATTTTTAGCACCAAAATACGCATCTGCTAATCTTAAAGTCGCATCTTGAATGGTCTTAGGATCTCTTTCGTTGCCATTTAAAAACCGAGCTAAATAAGTTGCAGCTTTAGGATAATTCTCTCCTTCTAAAGCTGCATAACCCAATGCGTAATTGGCATAGTTGTATAAATCAGTTTTCTTGGCCGCAGGCACGCCAAGGAAATTCTCAAAGTAATTTACAGACTC
>JBKJLB010000082.1:0-3646 GCA_046597075.1 Pelobium sp. | reverse complement strand
GGCGCTCTTTTAGACGGAACTTTTACCACTTTGTCTGCTGCTCTACCTATTCCGTCGCCTACAATTCCACCACCTAAAAGCACCTGAACGGCAGGCATCACTTTACCATTTACTTTCATAGAACTTCCATGAAAACCAATGTGTGCCAAACCATGCTGACCGCAAGAATTCATACAGCCAGAGATTTTTATTTTGATTTCCTTATTCTCTACAAAATCCGGGTATTCGTGGTAAATAACAGATTCTAAAACTCGAGATAATTCCATAGAATTAGAAATTCCTAAATTACAAGTATCAGTTCCTGGACAAGTAGTTACATCAGCTAAGCTATCAAAACCTGCGGCCGCTAAGTTTAAATCGGCTAAAGCCAAGAAAAGATTTGGCAATGCCTCGGGTTTTACAAATTTTAAAAGCAGGCCTTGATTAATGGTAATCCTAATTTCATCAGCTACTAAATCTTTAATTGCTGCCACAAACTTTCTAGCTTGTTGCGTAGGGATATCACCAGTTTGTACTTTTACATAAACTCCGTAAAAACCAGCTTGCTTTTGTTCAAAAACATTGGTTGCCTTCCATAAATCAAAAGCCAATTGCTTTTCATTTGGAATAGCTAAAGTTTCAATTTTTGTTGCTGATGGTAGCGGCTGAGTTACTCGATCACGATTAATTTTAAAGGTTTTCACCTTATTGGCAATCTGCTCTTCGGCAACTAAACGCATTACTTCATCAATGCCTAACTTATTCACTAAGAACTTTAAACGGGCTTTGTTTCTATTATTTCTTTCCCCATGTCTATCAAAAACTCTTAGTACAGATTCGGAAAATGGAATAATTAAATCTTCGTGTAAAAACTCATGCACCACATGTGCTAAAGAAGGTTGTGCTCCTAAACCACCTCCTAAAACAACTTTAAATCCTCGTACTTCTACTCCGTTTTCGGTTTTAATTTTAGGGATAAAACCTAAATCATGAATAAAAGAAAAGGCAGTATCGGCTTCGCTAGATGAAAAAGCGATTTTGATTTTTCTGCCCATTTCTTGGCAAATAGGATTACGTAAAAAATACTCGAAAAAAGCCTGAGCATAAGGCGAAACATCAAAGGGTTCTGTAGGGTCTATGCCCGCGGTTGGTGATGCAGTTACATTTCTAACCGTATTACCGCAAGCTTCGCGTAAAGTAATGTCATCTTGTTCTAGTTTAGACCATAATTCTGGTGTGCGGTCTAAACTCACGTAATGAATTTGTATATCTTGGCGAGTAGTTAAATGTAGGTTTGAAGATGCATATTCATCAGACACATCTGCAATTTTTAAGATTTGCTTAAACGTTACTTTTCCGAAAGGCAACTTAATACGCACCATTTGCACACCAGATTGGCGTTGTCCGTAAACCCCACGAGCTAAACGTAAACTCCTAAATTTTTCTTCGTGTATTTTACCTTCATGGAAAGCTCTAATCTTCTTTTCAAGATCAATAATATCTTTCTCAACTAACGGATTCTCTAATTCTGTTCTAAAACTTTGCATGTATTTGAAATTCTCTACATTAAAAAACAAATATATATAATGTATATAGAATTAGTAGACTTTAATTTGAAATATTTTAAAGGTTGATTATTTTGTGTAAAGTACCTCAAGAAATTTAAGTTGATTTCAACGCAAAGACCGCAAAGTTTAATCGCAAAGAACACAAAAAAACTGAACCATTAAGGCAAAGTGTAATAGGTTAATAGTTAAGGTCGATAGATATTTATAGCCAATAAGGTTTTCTGCTAAAATGAAAAATAGAAATTACTTTAATAAGAAAAGCAAATTCGTCTAGCTCAAAGTGGATTGCAAATGGAAATACTTTAAAGTTAGCCATTCGAATATTATTGTATTTGACTTGGTAATGAAACGGATTTTCAGAAAGAGTTTTAATAGTAAATTCTAATTCTATCCTAAATCTTTCTCCTAAATTCTCTTGTTGCTGATTATACCAAATTATGGCATCTTGAACATCATAAAGAGATTCTTGAGAAAATTGAACCGAATATTTCTTAGGCATCCTTGTTTAAAATGTTAAAAAAATCCTTTTCAGAGATAATTGTTTCAGGATTTAATTTCATTTTATTTAGTCTTTTTAGAGTCTCTTCTTTTTGCCAATTAGGAATTTGTCCTTCAACAATTTCAATTGCATCAACTTGTAACAAATCCTCTATCAATGCAGAAGCATAGTCCTTTTTGATTTTAATATGATAAATCGAATTTTCCATTTAAATTTTTATTAAAAATAAGCAAAAGAAAAACTAAAAAGATAATTTACTTTATTAAATCCTTCTCTTTCTTAATCAAATCAGCAATAGTAGTTTCACTAAGGATTTTTAGAGTAGCATCGCGAACATTCATAAAGGTGGCTCTGATTCCACAAGTTTCTTCTTCTTTACACTCTTCGCATTTTTGATAAAAGTTGAGGCTCACACAAGGAAGTTGAGCAATGGGTCCGCCAGTTAAGCGCATCACCTGTACCAAATTAATTTCTGATGGGTTTTTTAATAAAGAGTAACCACCTCCTGCTCCTTTTTTACTAAATAAAAAGCCAGCGTTACGCATCTCCAAAAGAATTTGCTCCAAAAATTTTTTTGGAATATTTTCTTTTTGGGCAATAGAGAGAATATTCATAGAATCTCCACCAAAGTTCTCTCCCAATGCAATTAATGCCCTGATGGCGTATTTTGTCTTTTTAGATAACAAGTTGATTTACGAATTACAATTGCAGATTTACGAATTGACTTAAAATAATGTTCAATTGAAAATCTAAATTCTAATATATTAATTTATTTCTAAGGAGTAGGTAATTTCAACACCTCCAGCAGCAAGCATATCATGAACTGAACAATATTTTTTTACTGCTAATTCCGCTGCTTTTTCTGCTTTCTCTTGATCAATCTTTCCCTTTAAATAGAATAAGATATGAATTTTTGTGAAAATTGTTGGTACCTCTTCCCTTCTTTCTCCGTTTACGTCAACAGAAAAATCAGTAATTTCTTGACGTTGCTTTTTTAAAATACTGATCAAATCTAAAGAACTACAAGACCCTAAAGCCATCAACAGCAATTCCATCGGACGAACGCCTAAACCTTGCCCGCCAATAGCTTCTGAACCGTCTATGTGTACTTTTACATCACTGCTTCCACTTCCTTCAAAATGAACAACGTCGTTTACTCTTTTTAATTCTATTTTCATTTTTTATGGTTAAAGAGTTGATGAATATCATTACCTGTTAGATGATTTACATTTTGGGTGATTTTCTCAATATCCCAGTCCCACCATTTTAGGTTTAATAATTCAGAAATTTCAATTTCAGAGAACCTCTTTCGTATTTGTTTCGCAGGATTGCCTCCAACAATCGTATATGGCTCAACATTTTTTGTAACAATTGAATTCGAACCAATAATGGCGCCGTCTCCAACATTTATTCCTGGCATAATCGTCGAATTATACCCAATCCAAACATCATTACCAATAATAGTATCTCCTTTTGAAGGATAGCTTTTACCGTCCATTGCATGATTCCAATCTTCACCAAAAATTGCAAAAGGGTATGAAGAAACAGATTCATTTAGATGATTAGCCCCATTCATAATAAATTTCACATCGGATGCTAT
>JBKJLB010000353.1:0-4444 GCA_046597075.1 Pelobium sp. | reverse complement strand
TCATCTTTTAAAGTCCCGTTTAACAAACCCGACATTCCAAAAATTAATGCCTCAATTTGTTTGGGTTGATCTTTATGCTTTGCCAAAATTCTTTGCGGTAAATTTTTAGCTAGTATTTCGAAAGGCAAAGAATTTACCTTAAAACCAAAGCTTTTTGCTAATGTGATATAAAAGGTCTCTTCCCAATTTCCTTTTTGTTGTTCATGTAGCTCTTTAATTACAATTGATTTTTGCTCTAACCTCTCCATCATCATTCGGTCTAAGCATTGACTTTTTGTAAAATCATCTACATTTTGAAGTTGCGTTTCGCAGGGTATCCAATAATTATTTTCTTTTAGCTGATGATAGTTATCTAACAATTTTGGATCTACTATTTTATTTAACTCTAAACAGGATATAATTGTACCATCAGTTCTTTTAATTTCTTGGTCATGTTCCCAAACCACATGCAAAATCACATTATCATAAGCTTTATCCTTTTGATGTTGATGCTTTAACCAATCTGAAGACTTTATATGTATTTCGACGTTTCCAGCCCATAAAGTTTCCCCAATTTCAATTTTCGCATTCAGAAAATCAGGACCAGCATCATGGTTGTGTAAACCGCTGGATATAATTTTTATAGACTCCGTATTTGTTGTTGATAAATCATAAAAAGGAAATAATTTATATTTCCAAATGTGATGGAGAACTTTTTCAGAAGATAGCATGCATAAATTTAGAAAAATTATTCTTCAATAATCATCCCTTGGACCGCAGGTGCGGCAGTTTTTTTCTTATAGTTTGCTAGTAATACTCCGGCTAATATTAAAATAGTAGCATATATTAAGCGTGATGTGATGCTTTCATCTAAAATTAACCATCCTAAAAATAATGCAACCACTACATTAAAGTATGTAAATACCGATACAGAAGTTGATGGCAACTTACTTAATGCATATAAATAAGATATATAACCTGCAATAGAACCAAAGAAGGTAAGATAAAATATAGATAAGATATTAGAGGTTTTCCACAAGGATACATCAAATGGTATGCCTGTGATAAAGCCAATTAGTAAAAGACCAGTACCAGCAAATAACATCTGAATACATAAATCAAGTATAATATTATTCTTTTCGTGTTTTCCTGATTTAGCATAAACAGTTCCAATACTCCAACAAGATATTGCCAGTAAAATTGAAATTATTCCTGTTCTATATTGTGGATCAATTAATTGAGAAAGGCTATTAAAGAAAATTAAAATCATACCTAAAAGCCCTAAAAACACACCCAGTATGATTTTAAGAGACATTTTTTCTTTACCACTTAATAAGTTAATAAACATCACAATTAGAGGCGATAAGGTAGTGAGCAATGCAGTTAAGCCAGATGATACTGTTAATTCTCCGTAGGCTGTTAGTCCGTTTCCTAGTACCAACATCAATGTAGCGGTTATAATGTTATGCAGAATTCGTCCTTTGTTAGGCATTTCTAATTTCTTACTGATGATTAAATAGCTCAACAAAATCAAACCTGCCATAAAGTGTCTTAGCCCAACAATATAAAAAACCGGAATAGTTTGAACTGCAATTCTAACTGCTAAATAAGTAGTACCCCAAAAAAAAGAAACACAAAAAAGCGAAATGGTAAGCTTTAAAGAATCAGCGACTTTCATTTTAAAAATTGATGACTTTTAATTCATTTTCCATCTCTTGCTGTATTTTTTTTGCTTCATTTCTAGCAGCTTCCGCAAAATTCTCATCAGAAGATGCATATATAATTGCTCTTGAAGAGTTAACGATTAAGCCACAGTCTTTGTTCATTCCGTATTTACAAACATCCTGTAAAGACCCACCTTGGGCGCCTACGCCTGGCACTAATAAAAAATGCTTCGGTGCTAGTTTTCTAATGTCTAAAAATGCCTCTCCTCTGGTAGCTCCAACAACGTACATCATCTGCTCATCAGATGCCCACTCTTGCGATTTTAAAATTACTTTTTCAAATAAATATCCATCATCGTTACCAAAAAATTGAAAATCTTCAGCTCCTTCGTTAGAGGTAAGTGCTAATAAAATCACCCACTTATCTTTATAGTTTAGAAACGGAACGATAGAATCTTTACCCATATATGGGGCTACCGTTACCGAGTCAAAGTCCATCTCTGAGCTTTTGGGGTTAAAAAAAGCATCGGCGTACATGGTTGATGTGTTACCAATATCTCCCCTTTTAGCATCCGCAATGGTAAAGGTATCTTTAGGTAAATAATTGAATGTTTTAATGAGTGATTGCCAACCTTTAATCCCTCTTGACTCATAAAAAGCAGTATTTAATTTAAATGAGATGCAAAAATCAGCAGTAGCATCAATAATCTGTTTATTAAATTCAAAAACTGGATCATCAAACTTTAACAAATATTTAGGTATTTTATTGATGTCGGTATCTAATCCTACACTTAAAAATGATTTCTTCCTTTTGATTTGCTGAATAAGTTCTTGACGAGTCATGATTTTAGCTAATAATGCCGCTAATTTGGCGATTTTTATAGGGATGAGGAAAAAAAATATTTGAAAAAATTTATTTATTACAAATTAATCGATATAATTGCATTATAATCTCAAATATCCTATTCAACGGATTAGTTCAAGCAAGTAAATTCACACTAAGATTTTAAATGTTCACCTGACCTAGACGGATAAATTACAAAAATAATTCCTTGATAATAATTCATTTTAATGTTTAATACAAACGATTTGAACGACAAGCTTGTTTCTGAGCTACGTGACATTGCAAAAAGTTTTGGAGTAGAAAATACCGACGAATTGCGAAAGGCCGACTTAATGGCTAAAATAAAAGAACAACAAGACTTAATTGTTGCAGCTAAAAATTCTGGCGACTCAGAGTCTACTCCTGCTGAAGAAAAATCTAAAAAAAGAGTAAGAACTACTAAAGTTGTTAAAACAGAAGAAGCTATTATTCCTGAAAAGAAAAGAATAGCAGTTCCTTTAGACGATACCTCTTCATTTGATACAGTTGATGATGATGATCAGGTTAATAATTCTTCAAAAAAGGAAGAAGATGAAAGTCCTATAGCCGAAAAATCTAACGAAGAAAAGCAAGAGCATAAAGCTATTAGACCTGAGAAAAACTCGAAACAAAGAAATCAAGATTCGGCATTTGATTTTGATAATGTAATTATCAACGAAGGTGTTTTAGAAATTATGCCTGATGGTTATGGTTTCTTAAGATCATCTGACTATAATTATTTAACCTCTCCGGATGATATTTATGTTTCTCAGTCTCAAATTAAACTATTTGGTTTAAAAACTGGTGATACCGTTAGAGGAAGTATTCGTCCACCAAAAGAAGGCGAAAAATATTTCCCTTTAGTAAGAGTTGAGTCTATTAACGGACGCGTACCTGCAGAAGTTAGAGACCGTGTTCCGTTTGATTATTTAACCCCTCTTTTCCCAACTGAAAGATTAAATCTATTTATGAAGCCAGGTGATTATTCTACCCGAATCATGGATTTATTTACACCTATTGGTAAAGGTCAGCGTGGTTTAATTGTAGCGCAACCAAAAACTGGTAAAACCAATTTATTAAAAGAAGTTGCTAATGCAATTGCCTTAAACCATCCAGAAGTTTATTTGATTATTTTATTAATTGATGAGCGCCCAGAAGAGGTAACTGATATGGCAAGAAGCGTAAGAGCTGAAGTTGTTTCATCGACTTTTGATGAACCTGCAGAACGCCATGTAAAAATTGCCAATATTGTTTTAGAAAAGGCAAAGAGAATGGTGGAATGTGGACACGATGTAGTTATTCTTTTAGATTCTATCACTCGTTTAGCCAGAGCTTATAATACTGTTGCTCCAGCATCAGGAAAGATATTATCAGGTGGTGTTGATGCTAACGCCTTGCACAAACCAAAAAGATTTTTTGGAGCAGCTAGAAATATTGAGGATGGTGGGTCATTAACTATTTTGGCTACTGCTTTAACAGAAACTGGTTCTAAAATGGACGAGGTAATCTTCGAAGAATTTAAAGGAACAGGTAATATGGAATTACAGTTAGATCGTAAATTATCTAACAAACGTATTTTCCCAGCTATTGATCTTACCGCATCCAGTACAAGAAGAGACGATTTATTATTAGATAAAGAGACCTTGCAAAGAATCTGGATTTTAAGAAATCACCTAGCCGACATGAATCCGCAGGAAGCAATGGAATTCTTATTAACTCAAGTAAGACGTACAAAATCTAACAAAGAGTTTTTAGTTTCAATGAACAGCTAGGGTATATAGGAGATTTGAGACGTTAGATTTGAGAAATAAGCGGGAAACTAGAGAAATGATTTTTTTCTAATAATTCTCTCCAATCTCATATCTCATATCTCAAGTCTTTTAAATCACTTCTAATATCCATAATGATAAAAAAACATATCCCTAACGCACTTACTTGC
>JBKJLB010000422.1:0-3466 GCA_046597075.1 Pelobium sp. | reverse complement strand
GCCTTTAAATATTCGCCAGATAATAAACATATAAAGATTACCAGAGAAAATACTGATGAAGAAGTTATCATTAGGGTGAAAGATAACGGAATTGGTATTCCGCTCGAAAACCAAAATAGAATTTTTAGCAAATTTTATAGAGTAGAAGAATCATCTTTTAAATTCCAAGGTTTAGGAATTGGCCTATATATCAGTGCAGAGATTATTAAAAAACACCAAGGAAAATTTGGGGTGACTAGTTCTTTTGGGAACGGATCTGAGTTTTACTTTAGCATTCCAATAAATTCAGAACAATAATTATGAATTCAAAATTTCTACAAAATCTACAAATAAGCTTCGCTATTTCATTTTTCTTGTTGCTTTTAAGTGCAGGTGCGGCGTTCTTTTCGATTAAGGGCTTGGTAGAAAATCAAAACCTAGTGATAAAAACTGGGAGAGTTTTGCGGACTTTAGAAAACGTAATGTCTGACTTAAAAGATGCTGAAACAGGACAGAGAGGTTATTTTATCACTTTAGACAAAACCTTTCTCGAACCTTATTATAAAGGCAAAAGCCACCTACCAAAATCTTTAGCGCTATTAAAACAACTTACCAATAAAAATATTGCTCAGCAAAAGAATTGGATAGAATTAAATGAGACAATCGCCAATAGAGTTGCCACTTTAGACAAGCTTTTGAAGCAAAAAATAAATAATCAGAATGTTTCCGTGAAAGAAATGTTAGTCGGCAGATTGGAGATGGAGAAGTGCCGAGCACTAATTGCCAAAATGAAAAACATTGAGGAAACTTTGCTCGAAAACAGAATCACTCAAGCTAACCTATCAGCATCTTACACACCCGCACTTCTAGTTTTTTCAACATTAATATCCTTATTAATTACCATCGTATTTTATTTGAGAATTAAGCGTGATTTTAAAAGTAGGGAAGATCTAAAAAATGAATTACTAGATAAGGATAGCGAAAACAGTAAAAGTATTTTGGCGATAGAAGATATTGCGCTTAAGATAGCCACTGGTAACTACTCGAGTAGAATTGAAAGAGACGATTTGGGTATTTTAAGTAAGATCAGCATGTCTCTAAACTTAATGGCCGAATCATTAGAAACTTCTTTTGATAAAATAAATGATAACGAATGGCAACAGAAAGGTATAGTTGGAATTAGCGAGAAAATATTAGGCAACAAGAACATTTCACAGATCTCTATGGAAGCTATTAACCATTTAGTTTCTTACGGACAATGTGATCACGGCTCTCTATATTTTCATGAAAATGGGAAATTAACTTTACAAGGCATTTATGGCCCAGCAGATTTTGCCAAAAAAGTTATAAATGATGATGAAGGATACATAGGTCAGGCTTTTACAAATGGTACTACTAAAATCATTGAAAACATCAATGAGGATGATTATTCTTTAAGTTTCTCCTCTGGTCAGATAAAACTCAAGCACTTATTATTTATCCCCATTATTCATGAAAAAATAACTATTGGCGTGATAGAAATTGGTTGTTTAACCAAGTTTTCTGATATTGATATTGCATTCCATACGGCATGTGCAGATGTTATAGCAACCACTATTGTTAGTGCAAAAACCAGGAGTGACATTCAAATATTATTAGAACAAACTCAAGTTCAAACAGAGGAGTTACAAACCCAACATCACGAGTTGGAGAATTTAAACGGTGTATTGGAGGCTCAAACTCAAAAACTACAAGCCTCAGAAGAAGAACTTAGGGTACAACAAGAAGAGCTTTTAGAATCTAATCAACAATTAGAGGAAAGGGCAAAACTATTAGAAGAAAAGAATCAATTGATTTTTGATAGGAACATAGAAATTCAGCATAAGGCAGAAGAATTAGCATTAAGTACCAAATACAAATCCGAATTTTTAGCGAACATGTCTCACGAGTTAAGAACGCCACTTAACTCCATTCTTTTACTATCGCGATTAACTGCTGAAAATACGGAAGGAAACCTCAACGAAGAGCAAATAGAATCTGCAAGGGTTATACAAAGCTCAGGCAATGGATTGTTAGCTTTAATTGACGAAATTTTAGACCTTTCAAAAATTGAGGCTGGTAAAATGGATATTGATTATGAAATTTGTGAGGTAAGAGATTTAGTTAATGAATTAGAAGATTTGTTTAAACCTTTAGTGAAGGAAAAAAATATTACCCTAACTTTTGAGCTTGATGAACAGGTAAATACCCTAGAAACAGACCCTACAAAACTTAATCAAATACTTAAAAACTTACTTTCAAACGCTATTAAATTTACATCAGCTGGTGGAGTAAGTTTAAAAATAACTGAGGCTGATGAGTGGCTAACTTTTGAAGTTAAAGATTCTGGAATTGGAATTTCTAAAGACAAGCAGCTATTGATTTTTGAAGCTTTCCAACAAGAAGATGGTTCTACAAAAAGAAAATTTGGCGGCACAGGCTTGGGACTATCTATAAGCAGAGAACTGGTTAAATTATTTGGAGGCCAAATTAAGTTAGAAAGCGAGCCAGGTAAGGGCAGTACTTTTACAGTAAAACTACCAAAAGAAAAACCTACCGTGTTTGAAATAGAAAACATTGAAGAGGAGATCGAAAAAGAAACTTTACCTATTTATATACCAAATCCGAATATTGCAAGCAGTATCCCTGCTGATGTTGAAGATGATAGGCTAAACATTAAACCTGGCGATAAAGTTATTTTGATTGTAGAGGATGATATTGTTTTTGCTAAGGCACTACTCACTTTCGCAAGAAAAGAAAACTATAAATGTATTGTAATTGTAAGAGGAGATTTAGCTTTACAAGCGGCATTAGCATATAAACCTCGAGCTATTTTATTAGATATTCAATTACCAATAATGGACGGTTGGATGGTGATGGAACAGTTAAAATCTAACAGTAAAACAAAACCTATTCCTGTTCACATCATGTCTTCTTTACATGCAAAAAAGGAAAGCTTGAATAAAGGAGCAGTAGATTTTATTAATAAACCCTTCGCTATAGAGCAGCTTAGTTCTGTGTTTAGTAAAATTGAAGAAGCGTTGAATAAACATCCTAAAAAAGTTCTTATTGTTGAAGAAAACCCAAAACATGCCAATGCGCTTTCTTATTTCTTAAGTAATTTCAATATCACTACTGAAATTAAAAACACTGTTGCAGATAGTGCCAAATCTCTTCAAGATAAGAATGTTGATTGTGTGATTTTAGATATGGGTGTTCCAGATCATAGCGGTTATGAAACTTTAGAGCTCATCAGAAAAAGCAAAGGACTTGAAAAACTACCCATTATCATATTCACAGGAAAAAATATTTCGAAAGTAGAAGAACAAAAAATAAAAAAATACGCGGATACCATTATCTTAAAAACTGCTCATTCTTATCAAAGAATTTTAGATGAAGTGGGCTTATTTCTTCATTTAGTAAATGACGATACTGATATCATCAAAAAAGAATCATCATTTAAAAAGTT
>JBKJLB010000322.1:0-3804 GCA_046597075.1 Pelobium sp. | reverse complement strand
TACTATTTGATTTTGAGGTTGTGCAGGATTAACCATTGGACCTAACATATTAAAAAATGTTTTTACCCCTAGTTCTCTTCTAATTGGAGCGACATTTTTCATGGCTGGGTGAAAAAGTGGTGCATGCAAAAAACATATTCCAGCTTTGTCTAAAGATTTCTTTAAAATTGACTCCTCATTTGAGAACTTATAACCTAAATGTTCCATTACATTTGAGGAACCGCAGCCAGAGGAAACTCCATAGTTGCCATGTTTAGCCACATGATAACCAGCACCTGCCTCTACAAATGAGGCTAGCGTTGAAATGTTAAAAGTATCCTTGCCATCGCCACCCGTACCGCATAAATCAATCAAGTTAAACTCATTTGTTAAATTAACTGGAATACAAAGTTCTATCATTGCCTCTTTAAAGCCCTGCAATTCCTCAACAGTAATATTCCTCATACAATAAGCAGTCATAAATGCGGTCATTTGAGAGGCATTGTATTTACCTAAAGAAATATTGGTTAAAATTTCTTTTGACTGTTGTCTGCTAAAAGTTTTTTGTTCAAATAAGTGATTTAAAATCGCTTTCATCTTTATATTTTTATCATAAAAAAAGGGTTACCAATGGCAACCCTCTATTATATCATTTTGTAAAATAATTAGAATGTGCCTACGAGTATTCGTAATGCCACCACCAGATTGTATTTACATTTATATTTTTCATCTTTACATCACAAATATGGCAAAATTTTAAATATCCCAAAAATTATCAGCCATTAAAACAGAATTTTTACATGATTAAGTTAAAAGGAAAAGCAAAGATAGACGAAGATTTAGGTTTTGGAAAAAACCCAACGAGTAACAATCAGCGTTTACTAAACAAAGACGGTAGTTCTAACATTAGAAGAAAAGGACTTCCTTTCTTTAAGCCTCATGAAGCATACAACTCGTTAATTTACATGAGTTGGAATAGGTTTTGGTTACTTGTTTTCATTTCCTACATCATTATTAACCTTTTATTTGCTAGTATTTATTTTTTCCTTGGGATGGAACATTTAACTGGATCTGTGAGTGAAACAACTTTTAGCCAATTTGCTGATGCTTTCTTTTTCTCGACTCAAACAATAGCTACTGTGGGCTACGGGCATTTAAGTCCTTCTGGTTACACCACAAACATTATAGCGTCGTTAGAATCTTTTATCGGTTTATTGGCTTTTGCGTTAGCCACAGGTTTATTGTATGGAAGATTCTCTCGCCCTACCGCTAAGATTGTTTATAGCGAAAAGATAGTTGTAGCTCCATATCAAGATGGAAAAGCATATATGTTTAGGTTAGCAAATCTAAGAAGCAATCAATTAATTGAGTTAGAAATAAATTTGATGCTAAGTATCAATATCAATGAAAATGGAAAAACTATTAGAAGATTTGTTGAATTAGAGTTAGAAAGAAAGGCCATTCAATTGCTTACTTTGAGTTGGACAGTGGTCCACCCTATTGCAGAAAACAGTGTTCTAAATGGTTTAACCCAACAAGATTTATTAGACGGCGAGGCAGAGTTTTTGGTGCTACTGAAAGCTTTTGATGATGCCTTTTCTCAAACTGTCCATTCGAGAACTTCCTATAAAGCCAGTGAAATTATTTTTGACGCCAAGTTTGATTTAATTATTAAACCAGATGAGGACGGGGTCTCTTCTATAGATATTTCTAAAGTA
Source organism: Pelobium sp. (assembly GCA_046597075.1). Classification (GTDB taxonomy): domain Bacteria; phylum Bacteroidota; class Bacteroidia; order Sphingobacteriales; family Sphingobacteriaceae; genus Pseudopedobacter. The sequence continues at coordinate 2,107 of JBKJLB010000322.1, read as the reverse complement.
AGTGACTATTCTTTGATTCATTAGTGTTTATCCATAAAAGCTATAATTTTATCGTACATCTTATTAAATCCGAAAATCATCTGCGTCATCATCCCGATGTGCTTTTTTCCTTTAATGATTTCGAAACTTACTGCTTTATGATTTTCTTTTAAGGCCCTATAAAAAGCAGGAGTTTGCATTTGTATAGAAGGATAGGTTTTAGAACCCGAAAACAGCTGATAAGGATTTTGAATTTCATCAACCATAAAAAAGGGTGATGCTTTCTTCCATTCTGCTTCTTCAGGACTAAAAACGTTTAAAAAACCAGGCATATACTTATCATCGGTATTGATTTGAAGTTTCATATACTGATAAATATTTAAACCAAAAGGATCATTTAAAATAACTCCTTTAATAGGATTCTGAATACCTACCCGATCAAAATATTTAGGATTCTGATTAATTAATGCGGCTAAATGCCCACCTGCTGAGTGTCCCATTACAAAAATCCGATTAGGGTTTCCTCCATATTCTTGAATATGATTTTTAACCCATTTGAGTGCTTTGGCACAATCATAAGCCATCGCATCATACTGAACGGAAGGAGATAATGGATAATTAATGATGACGGCTATTTTACCTTTATTGGCAAAGTTTCTTCCTAAAAACCAATAAGTATCTTTTGAACCACTATTCCAAGAGCCGCCATGAATAAAGACGATAACGTCTTGAGGTTTAGAAATTTGATCTAAATGATATATATCTAATAGATTAGCTGCTCCAGCATCGGCATAAGCCAAATCCTTTTCTTTCTTTACACCAGCTAGTGCAACAAAAACATTCATTATAAAAAAGGGAATTAAAAATAAACTTCTCAAAATATTAACTTATCAGCGGATCCTTCTCCTTTTTGAAATGATTGTAAACTAAATTATCTAAAAACTTAGGTAGAAATTTTTGAAGCATCACCGTAAATTTCCCTTGTCCTGTCATGATGATGGTGCGTTTTCTAGTTTCAACACCATTTACAATTCTAACGGCAACTTCTTCGGCTGTCATCATTTCTTCTTCAACCATAGAGGTTTCTCCTTGCGGTTTAGCTTCACTGTTTAAAGCTACATTTCTAATATTTGAGGCTGTAAAACCAGGGCAAGCCACCATCACATGCAAATTATTCTTTAAATTCTCTGTTCTTAAAGATTCCATAAAACCATTCATTGCAAATTTAGAGGCCGAGTAGCCAGTTCTCCCAGGCAAACCTTTAAAACCCGCAATAGATGATACTCCGACGATAGAGCCTGATTGATTCAGAATTTCATCAAAAGCATATTTGGTGCAATAAACCGTTCCCCAGAAATTAATATCCATTACTTTTTTGAGTACCTCAATATCTAAATCTTTAAATAACGCTCGCATAGAAATTCCAGCATTATTAACTAAAATATCAATTTTACCCATTGTATTAATGGATTGTAACATTAAGTCTTTACAATCTTGTTCGTTGCTTACATCTGTCTGTACTGCCAATGTTTTCACATTGTATTGCTGGTGAATTTCCTGTGCAATCTCACAAAGAACTGTATACTGTCTGGCAGCTAAAATTACATGAGCGCCTCGTTTAGCAAACTCCTGTGCACAAGCTTTCCCAATTCCGCTTGATGCACCTGTAATTACAACTACTTTATCTTTTAAACTCATTTTAAAACTTTAAAAAATATTTTCATTAAATAGATGGTTTCGTATAAAAATATTTTTATATCCCGACAAAGATAATGGATTAGATAATTCTATATCATCACCATACCTAAAAAAATATTCGTTTAATAAATCTGCTATATTTAATGCTTGCTGTGGTAAATTACAGCATATGTTAAGTATCGATTGTCTCAAAGGCTATTTTGTAAAAGTATTTTCATAGGGTACTCGGGTAGTGATTGATCGACCTAAAGTTAATTCGTCGGCATATTCAATTTCACCACCAAAAGCAATTCCACGAGCTAATGTACTTATTTTCAAAGGCTCGTCTTTTAATCTTTTATGCAGATAAAAAATTGTGGTATCACCTTCCATAGTGGCACTTAATGCAAAAATAATTTCGTTTACATCCCTTTCTTTTACTCTTGATACG
>JBKJLB010000354.1:0-4059 GCA_046597075.1 Pelobium sp. | reverse complement strand
GCGCCTTGTTTACGATAATACTCTTCGGCTGCTTTCAAATATTTTTTCTTAAAAAGGAAGGATACCTTCTTTTTTAAGAAAAAATATTTGAAAGCAGCCGAAGAGTATTATCGTAAACAAGGCGCTTTCGCATTAATCATGGGGAGATTTGTTCCTATTGTACGTACTTTTGCACCTATATTTGCAGGCGTGGTAAGGTTAGACTTAAAACGCTTTGCTTTATTTAACTTTGCAGGTGCAGTTTTATGGATATCATCACTTACACTTATTGGGTATTTTTTAGGCCGAGAGTTTGAGAAAGAGATAGACCAGTACTTAACTTATATTATTTTAGGCTTTATATTAATCACAACGATTCCTTTGTTAGCAACATTTTTCAAAAGAAATTTGAATAAAAAAGATTCGAATATTACACAAGACATAGACAATGACTGAACATCATCCGTGGCATTCCATTTCACCAGGACAAGATTCCCCAAAAAATGTAACTGCAATTATTGAGATTCCTAAGGGGTCGAAAGCGAAATATGAAATTGACAAAGAAACCGGTTTATTAAGACTAGATCGTATTTTATTTTCGTCAGTGATGTATCCTGCAAATTATGGTTTCATTCCACAAACTTATTGTGATGATCATGATCCATTAGATATTCTAGTGCTATGTTCTGCGGATGTTTACCCAATGTCTATGATAGAAGCTAAGGTGATAGGCGTGATGCACATGGTAGATAATGGTGAGCAAGATGACAAAATTATTGCGGTAGCAAAAAATGATATGTCTGTTAATTATATTGAGGAATTAGATCAGTTACCCCCACATGCAATGAAAGAAATCGTAAGGTTTTTTCAAGATTACAAAGCATTGGAAGAGAAAAACGTTACAATAGAACATCTTTTGGGTAAACGTTATGCCTACAAAGTAATTGAAGAAAGTATAGAATTGTATAATAAAACATTTTTAAATAAATAATAATGGACCCCCACCCCCAAATTAGTGGTTTAAGTATATTTTTCACCATTTTTTTAGTTTTCCTAAACGGCTTTTTTGTAGCTGCAGAATTTGCCATTGTAAAAGTTAGGGGCTCTCAGATAGAAATTAAAGTTAAAACAGGTAGTAAAGTTGCTAACATGGCTAAACACATGATAGCCCATTTAGATGGTTACTTAGCTGCCACCCAATTAGGGATTACGCTAGCTTCACTTGGTTTAGGTTGGGTGGGTGAAGAGGTAATGTCTAATTTGGTTTTAAATATATTAGGCTTTTTCTCTCTTCCAGTTTCAGAAAGCGTTGCCACAAATATTGGTCATGTTTTGGCTTTTACAATCATCACAATATTGCATATTGTTTTTGGTGAACTAGCGCCTAAAACTTTAGCCATACAAAAACCAGTTGCAACTACCATGGCAATAGCCATTCCATTACAGTTTTTCTATTTTATTTTTAGACCATTTATTTACATTTTAAATGGCTTTGCTAATATTATTTTAAAGTTAATGGGAATTAGTTCTGGCGGCACACATGAGGCGGTTCACTCATCAGAGGAGTTACAATATCTACTAGATCAAGGTAAAGAATCTGGCGCTTTAGATAAAGCAGAGCATGAGCTGATTAAGAATGTTTTTGATTTCAACGAACGTGTGGTTAAGAACATCATGGTTTCAAGAACCAAAATTTCGGCAATTGAGGTTGGGGCAACACAAGAAGAATTATTAGACACCATCATTTCTGAAGGTTATTCAAGAATTCCAGTTTATGATGAAACCATTGATAAAATTATTGGAATCGTACACGCAAAAGATATCTTATCCTTGATAGTGAAACATGGGAAGTTTAATTTACAAGATATTTTAAGAAAACCTTTATTTGTACCTGAGTCTAAAAAAATCAATGATTTGATGGCCGAATTAAAATTAAAGCGTATTCAAATTGCGATTGTTTTAGATGAGTTTGGTGGGACAGCCGGAATGGTGACTTTAGAAGATATTGTAGAGGAATTAGTTGGCGATATTCAGGATGAGTACGATGAAGAAAAACCCTTGGTAGAGAAAGTTTCTGATAACGAGTTTATTGTGACGGCATCAGCCACTGTTTATGATGTAAACGAGTTTCTTCCTCATGATTTGCCAGAAGATGAAGATTATGATACCGTTGTGGGCCTATTAAGTGAAATTTTTGGTAAAATTCCTGAAGTTGGTGAAACAAAAGAATTTAACGGTTACAGCTTTACCATCCTTAAAAAAGTAGATCAAAACATAGAATCTGTTAAATTAGAACTCTTAATAGAAGAGGAGGATCAGATAAACAACCATTAAAATTTTATGCATTTATTTTACACTCCAAATATTCAGGCCGAATTTTATCAGTTGGATGAGGAAGAGAGTAAGCATTGCGTTAGGGTTTTAAGGTTAAAAAATGGAGACCAGGTTAATCTGATTGATGGTGTTGGAGGATTTTATCTAGCCGAAATCATTGATGATCATCCCAAAAGAACAACCCTAAAAGTTTTAAATATCCAAAGGGAGTTTACCAAGCGTAATCATTATTTACACATTGCGGTAGCACCAACAAAAAATATCGATCGTTTCGAGTGGTTTTTAGAGAAAGCAACAGAAATAGGGATTGATGAAATAACACCAATAATCTGCGACCATTCTGAGCGGAAGGAGATTAAGACGGAACGCTCTAGTAAGATAATCACTTCGGCAATAAAGCAATCCTTAAAGGCTTATCATCCGGTTTTAAATCCTCAAATAAATTTCAAAGAGTTTATAAATCAGGCTAAAGCCGATAATAAATTTATTGCGCATTGCGAAGATGGTGAAAAGCAATATTTAGTAAAAGACTTTAAACAAAAGAGTAATTATTTGATATTAATTGGCCCCGAAGGTGACTTTTCGCCTGATGAAATAGAATTAGCTTTGCAAAGTGGATATCTTCCCATAACTTTAGGCGAAAGCCGGCTAAGAACAGAAACGGCAGCACTGCAAGCATGTTTTGAAATTAATTATTTAAACAGGATAAGTTGATAGTCATAAGTAATAAGTTAAAAGTTAAAAGTCAAAAGTTGAAAGTGTTAACTGCGCTTTTAACTTTTAACCTTTTACTTTTAACCTCCTTTTCTACATCAACTTATAAAATCGCTAAAGTAAAATATAGTGGAGGTGGAGATTGGTATGCCGATAAATCAGCTTTACCCAATCTAATTTCTTTCTGTAACCAAAATTTGGGAACCAATATTGCCGCTGAAGACGCAATAGTAGAAGTAGGGAGCAGCGAGTTATTCAATTATCCGTTTGTTTTTTTAACAGGACATGGAAATGTGGTTTTTAGCAATCAAGAAGCTCAGAATTTAAGAAAGTACTTAATTGGAGGTGGATTTTTGCATATTGATGATAATTATGGGTTAGATAAATTCATTAGGCCCGAGATGAAGAAGGTTTTTCCAGAACTCGATTTTGTGGAGCTTCCCCCATCACATGCTATTTTTCATCAAAAGTTTAATTTCCCCAATGGATTGCCTAAAATTCATGAGCATGAAGGTAAAAGACCCCAAGCTTTTGCTCTATTTTACAAAGGTAGAATGGTTTGTTTTTATGATTTTGAAAGTGATTTAGGTAATGGTTGGGAAGATCTAGGCACTTATCCAGATGATACACCAGCAAAAAGACAAGAAGCTTTAAAAATGGGGGCAAATTTGATTCAATATGTTTTAACTCAATAAAAATGTATCAGATAAAAGTTAATCAGAAATTTAGTTTTAAAACAGAGGATAAAAATGGAGAAATCTTTTTAGATGATGCTCCTATTAATATTGATTTTAAGCGAATTGATGATAAAAGATTTCATTTGATTTACAATCATCAATCTTTTTTGGCCGAATTGGTAAATATTAATCAAGCCGAAAAGAAAATGAGAATAAAGGTAAACCAAAACAACTATGATTTAGAAATTAGAGATCAATTTGATGAGTTATTAAAAAATTTAGGACTCGAAAACCTTAATTCGAGTAAAATAAAAGAAATAAAGGCGCCAATGCCTGGCTTAGTTCTTAAAATTTT
>JBKJLB010000286.1:0-4050 GCA_046597075.1 Pelobium sp. | reverse complement strand
ACCATCGTTCACCAAATGATGCAGAAAGTATTGATTGAAGATGCAGGTGATACTAGTTTCTTAGAAAAACAAGCTGTTGATCGTTTTGATTTCTCAATCGAGAATGACGAAATCTATGATAAAGTTGTGGTTGAAGATACTGGAGATTCTAACACTTTAAAATCTGGTCAGATTGTATCAGTGCGTAGATTACGTGATGAAAACTCACAATTGAAGCGTAAGGATTTAAAATTAGTTACTGCCAGAGAAGCAAGAGCAGCTACTGCGAGCCCAATGTTGCAAGGTATAACCAGAGCGTCATTAGGTACTAAATCATTCATTTCTGCAGCTTCTTTCCAAGAAACTACTAAAGTATTGAATGAGGCAGCTATTGCAGGTAAGCGTGATAATTTATTAGGACTGAAAGAGAATGTTATTGTTGGACACTTAATTCCATCAGGAACAGGCTTACGTGATTACGAAAGAATCATTGTAGGTTCTCAGGAAGAGTATGATAAATTAATGGCTTCGAAAGAAGAAGAGGAAGAAGTAGAGGCTTAAGCCATTAATTCTTTAATTCATAAATATTATTCAAAAGTCCTCCTTTTACGGGAGGACTTTTTTAATTTAGAGTCATGGAAGAACAAAACGATAATCAAATTAATATAGAGCTATCAGAAGAGATGGCCGAAGGCACCTATTCTAATCTGGCAATTATCACACACTCAAACAGTGAGTTTGTATTAGATTTTATAAGAGTAATGCCAGGCGTACCTAAAGCTAAAGTAAAAAGTAGAATTGTGCTGACTCCTGATCATGCAAAAAGACTTTTAAATGCTTTAGAAGATAACATAGCCAAATTTGAGATGGCAAATGGAAACATTAAGATGGGTAGCGGAAATGATGGTGGAATGCCATTTAGTTTCGGTGGACCTACTGCACAAGCTTAAAAACACAAAATGGCAAAGGGCATCAATAAAATCTTTAGAGGAAATCAAGATTTTGAAGAAAATTCTCTTTCGGGTTATAAACATCAATTTTATAAAATTGCTGAAGTTTGGAGAGGGGATAAATATGATGATTTTGGGATACTAAGGATTTTTAGATTAACCTTAGTCACTTTATTACTCTTATTTCCTGGCGTTTTTATCGATGAAGTTTTCAAATCATGGAGTACTTTGCGCAGGAAATTAATTGTGGAGTCTTATGTGTTACTGAAAACAATTTTTCCTGCTTTAATCCTTGCCTTTCATTGGTATAACTACGCCAATATTTATTTAATAGCTGTTTATTTTTTAATTGAAACTTATATTTATCTATTTTCTAAAATATTTTTAGAATACCAGCATTTTAGAGGTTCAAATGCCAGAACTTTATTGATGTTGGTATTAAATTTCTTTGAGTCGGGTTTAACTTTTGCTGTAATTTATATCGCTGGAGACTTTTTAAATATCCCCATTGAAAGCGCAGTTGATGCTGTTTATTTCTCATTTATTACGAGTTCAACAGTGGGCTATGGCGATATTCATCCAATCAACGATTTAGGAAAAATGCTTTCTGTTGTACAGATATTTAGCTCTATTTCTTTCCTAGTTTTATTCTTTAATTTCTTTTCTGGTAAATCTAGTTCTACAGAGTAGTTTCTAAATAGTCAAATATTTCTTTTGGATGAGATGGATCAAACCAAACTATGTCGTCGTTTTTCCTAAACCAAGTCAATTGCCTTTTGGCGAAGTTTCTGGTATTTTGTTTGATCTTATCTATTGCACTTTCTAAACTACATTTACCATTCAGATAATTAAATATTTCGTTGTATCCAATCGTCTTCATTGCATTTAAATGTTGGTGCTCTTGTAATTCCTTAACTTCTTTTAATAATCCTTCCTGCATCATTAAATCAACTCTGAGATTGATTCGCTCGTACAGTTTTTCTCTATCGGTATTTAACCCGATTAAAATGGTTTTGAAGTTTCGTTTTTTATTTTGTGTTTTTCTGAAGGATGAGAAGGTTTTTCCTGTAGTTAGGCAAACCTCTAATGCTCTGATGACTCTTTGAGGATTATGAATATCAACATTATTAAAATAAGTTGGATCTAATGCTTTGAGTTGGTTTTGAAGAGACCCTATTCCTTCGTCAACTAGTTGTTGATTCAATTGATTTCTTAAACTTAAATCAGCTTTTGGTATTTCATCAAAACCGTAGAGAACAGCATTAATGTATAAACCCGATCCACCAACCATTACCAAAACATCATGTGTTTGAAATAGCTCTTCAATTTTTAAAAGTGCTTGTTTTTCAAAGGAGCCTACGCTTATTTCCTCATTTATAGAATGTGAGTTGATGAAGTGATGAGTTACACTGGCTAATTCTTGAGTGCTTGGTTTTGCTGTTCCAATACTCATTTCTTTAAAGAACTGGCGAGAATCGGCTGAAATAATTTCTGTTTGATAGGTTTCCGCAATTTTAACTGCCAAAGCGGTTTTTCCAATTGCGGTAGGCCCTGCTATAACGATTAAAGTTTTTTGGTGACTCACAAAATTGTGTTAATTATATGCGTTAGGGATTGAAACGGCACCCCGGATTGGCCGCTTTTGGGTGGACAAACGGAGTATAATGTAAAGCCCGCTCGAACGCCAAAATATTGATTATTTTATAAAATGCTATCTTATCGTTCAACATCATCGTCATCAAAGCCTTCATTATCTGAAAATTCATCAGCAAATTCGTCTTCTTCCTCTGTTTCAGCATCAACTTCCGTATCGGTATTTAAGCCATCTAATTCATCATCATCTGCAATAATTGCAATCTCATCAATATCATCATCAAAGTCTTCTTCGTCACCTGTTATTTCATCTGCAGAACCAATAATAGGAGCCGATATTCTTGGAGCTTCACCAACTGACTTAAAAAGACTTGGTAATTCTAGTGCTGGATTATTATCTAAAATTTTTATCAACTCTACATGAAATTCTAAAGGTTTTTCGAAATTGTAGATGTAATAAAATTTTTGATGTGGATCATCAATAAATTTAAAAAGTTTAGAATTTTCTAACAATGCTACTCCTTGATCAACTTTTCGCTGAATAGGCAAATAAGCTAATTCCTCATTTTTAATCCATTGATCGTTGCTCACATAAAATGACGACGCTTTTTCTGGATCATAACCTACATTTTGTAAGAAAAAGAAATGTAAATCTTTAAAAGTTTGATTTGATTTGATATCAATTTCACGGGTCACTTCGTCGTAATCCTCGAAACTTATCCTAAATCTATATATTGCCATATTGCAAAAATAATTTTTATTTGAATAATTTTTTAATTTATCTGATTTATCACTTTTAAACCTAATTGGGTTCCCAAATTAATCATTAAGGAAATAGCCTCTTCTCTATTGTTTTTGATATCGCCTTCTAAAATAGCTTCTCTAATCTGATTTTTTATCGTTCCAACTTCCTTGCCAGCTTTAATATTAAATGCTTGCATAATATCTTCACCACTCAGTGGCGGTTGCCAGTTTCGTACTTTGTCCCGTTCCTCAACATCTTTAAGCTTTTGCTTAACCATTTCAAAATTGTTGCGGTAACGTTTCTTTTTATATTCGTTTTTTGTAGTCACATCGGCATGGCAAAGCTTCATTAACGCTTCTATATCTTCGCCCGCTTCAAATAATAATCGCCTTACGGCCGAATCTGTCACTACGTCTTGAGCTAAAACTATTGGTCTTAAATGCAATAGAACCAGTTTTTGAACCAATTTCATTTTCTCGTTCAAAGGCAATTTCAGTTGATTAAATATTTTTGGAACCATTCGGGCTCCTTTATCTTCGTGGCCATGAAACGTCCATCCGTGGTTTTTCTCAAACCTTTTTGTTGGCGGTTTAGCAATATCATGTAATATAGCTGCCCACCTTAACCACAAATCATCTGTAGTGGTTGCAATATTATCTAATACTTCTAAAGTATGATAAAAGTTATCTTTATGACCTTTACCCTCAATTATTTCTATGCCGTACAAATCAGTCATTTGTGGAAATATTAAATGAAGCAATCCAGTATCAAACAAATATTTAA
>JBKJLB010000254.1:0-5165 GCA_046597075.1 Pelobium sp. | reverse complement strand
TAAACGCTGTAAGGCAATTACCAGCTCTTTGCCTAATTCACCGCTGCCAAGTAAAAGTATTTTTTTATGCATAATGCAATATAAATTATTTAAATAAATATGTGAGTTGAAGATATAAGCTTTTTGAAGTTTGGAACTATAACTTTGAGGACTTGTTATTTGTTTTTAAATATTTTAGGGATAATAAATGATTCGTTTTGTTTCGGTTCGTGAAGACACAAACCGAGGCAGTGGATTTGTAATTTGTTTTAAAATATGATAGGGATAATAAATGATTCGTTTTGTTTCGGTTCGTGAATACACGAACCGAGGCATTTGTGAGTGGATGAACTGAGATATTATTATTCACATTCAATATTGAGTATATCAACCTAGGCATTGTTATTTATTTTGTTTAGTGAGTACATAAACTGATGTATTGGTGTCCCACATTATAAAATCAGAGCCCTGTATATGAGAAACACTGTTAAGACAAAGAGTCACACAATTTTCTTTTACGAGAATCATAAAAAGATGTAAATTTGTACTACTGCTTTAGCTTAAACAAATTGTGTTGAAGTAAGCGTTGAGACGAACCCTATAATTTTATCATCACTATAAATAAAAATAGATGTTATCTGAATATAATATTCAAAAAGCGGGTATAATAGATCAAATTGTATTTGATTATTTTAAACTTAACCCCAAAGTAAAAGAAGTGCAAGCGAAAGATTTAATGGAAGAGTTTGTTAAGGCTGGAGCTTTTAGTAAAGATTATAAAGATGGTTTGCCATTAAGGGATTTCTTAAAAAAATTAGAAGAAAACAATAGTCTTGATTTATTTAAACAATCCAAATTAATCAGAAAAGCAGAGAATAAGTATTGGTATTTTGCTAAAAAAGGAAAAAAATAACCCATTTCTTCGCCTGTCATTACAATAAATAGCGTAGTAATTTGTTCACTCCTGCAACAATTGTGAACGATAATGTGACAATTTGTTAGTGTAAAAAAAAAATTTATTAAACAATTAAATAGGAAATTAGTGAGTCAGTTAATCAACTCATTAATCATCCAAAAAAGATTGATAACCTGTGTGGGTAAATGATTAAATTCCCTATCGCAAAGGGTATGATAAAAAACAAATAAGTCACAATTAAACTTAAATATCAATAATTGTATTTTTGCATAAGATAAAAGCTTTTAAAAACGCATGGTGAAACATAGGTTATTACTGCTTATTTCAATTCTATTTTTTCTCTCTTGTCAGAAAAATGAAAGAGATATTTCATTTAGCGTTAGTGGTAGAGTTACTAATAGCCTAGGCACAGGTATAGAAGGTGTTAAAATTTATTACAATTCTACAGATTTTACTTTAACAGATCAACAAGGTTACTGGATCATCACCATCACCAACATCAACAAGCAACAAGTTATTACGCCAATTTTATTAAATTATACTTTTGTACCCTCAACAATTCAAGTAGCCGGTGCTAGCAATAATATGATGTTTAAGGGCACTCAAACACCTAGCAATAATCAACAACAAATCTTTAATTGGTTTAATAATCAACAATTAGCCAACGGGTTATTAGAAAGCGCAGAAAATGGAAATATTGTTTCATTATATGATAACGCTTTGGCTGCAATGGTATTTATGTTAAATGGCAATTTCACAAAAGCCGAAAAGATATTTAATTTTTTTAATGCTAGAATTAGTACAGAGTTAACCAAAGGCGTTGGTGGGTTTTCTCAATTAAGAGATAAAGAGGGTGTTCCAAATAATCGCCGATGGATGGGAGACAATGCTTGGTTACTTATTGCACTAAATAATTACAAAAACATAACTGGTAAAACTACTTATGATCAATTGGCTTCTGAGATTAGTAAGTGGTTAATCAAATTACAGGACACAGATGGAGGTTTATATGCTGGATATGACCCTAATAACAGTCTCTTGGACTATAAAGTGACTGAGGGTAATATTGATAGCTTTAATGCCATAGTTGGATATACTGGCTTTCACAGTCAACTACTTCGCTTTCTAAAAAATGATCGTTGGAGCGTTACCGACAAGAACTTGGTTGCATGGCCTTCTAATCCAACTTATTTATACGCTCTAGATCTCCATTCTTGGAGTTATTCTATATTTAAAGACTATCCCGTTTCTTCATTAACCACTGCAAAGCGCTTTTTAACAACTCAAACCGCTACAAATCAATCAACAATAATGGGTTATTGTTTTGATGAAGACAAAGATGCTGTATGGCTTGAGGGTACCGGCCAAATGGCACTTGCTTTTGGTGTTGCTGGTATGCAAATTGAAAAAGAGCGGTTTTTATTAGAAATGGATAAGGTTTTTCTCCAGAGCAAAAAATATGCTAATGCTTCGGGTTTTCCATATGCCAGTAATCCGGGTACAACATATGGCTCAGACGCACTTTGGTCGGGTGCTCCTAAAGATATTGCCATTTCTGGTGGGGCTTGGTATTTATTCGCTAAATATGGATTTAACCCATTTGCAGTTGGGCGTGATAAAAATATTCCAAAAGGAGATATGTTTTGGTTGAATTGATACCTATAAATGAGCTGAATTAAAGTGTATTGTACTATTTAGCAAATCCATAATTTTAATGGATTTGCTCTGCTAAAAATCACATAATATTAATTTAAGAATAAAGCTTGGCTAATCCTTATCCGGATGGTGGTGGTCACTGGTAGTATTCTCGACATTAAGTTCTTCGCTCATTGCTTTTTTATCTTTCGCATTCTTTTTCAAATATAAATAAAGCGCTATAACCACAATTAATAATACAAGCCCTATAATAGAATAGTTTATCATCAGTTTTATCCTCCTTTAATTTCTTAACCTAATCTGTTTATTGTAAATCCAATATAAAGTTTAAGTGCTTCCAATTATTGGAGCGTTTATTTTAGCACAATAATCCGTCCATATTTCTTGATAGGAATAACAAATTAATCGCAATCTGTGGATTTAATAAAACAATGTTTTAAAAAACTCTTTTTAATTATTGTACTGATAAAAACTGATAAAGTAAAGACAGATTGAATAACCGTGAAGGTCAAAATATTTCAATCTTCTAATTCACTTCTCTATTTATTAAAAAGTGCTTTACAACACGTTAAACTAAATAAATTAAATGCTATGGATTATCATAATTTTAAATCTAGACTAATTTTTTTAACCCATTTTATTAAATGGTTATAGCCAAGCGAATTTCAATGGCATTGTTATTGTAAAATTAGATCAAACAATAAATAATAAAGTTATGGCATTTCAAACAGTAAATCCCTTCACTGAGGAAACAGTAAAATCATTCGAAGAATTTAATGAAAATACCTTGGATGATAAATTACAGAAATCTGCATTGTGTTTTGAAGCCTGGCGTAATCATAGTTTAGAGGAAAGAAAAAAAGTTATACAAAAGGTGGCCGACTTGATGCGAGAGCAATCAGACAAATTAGCTGTGTTAATTACCCTTGAAATGGGTAAACGTATAGAAGAAAGTAAAGGTGAAATAGAATTAAGTGCCTCTATTTATGAATATTATGCAAAAAATGCAGCTAAGTTTTTAGCAAATGAGCAATTGAGCCCTGCAGAAGGATCAGCATATATAAAAAAAGAGCCTATTGGTGTTTTATTGGGTATCGAACCATGGAACTATCCTTTTTATCAAGTGGCAAGGTTTGCGGCACCCAACATTATGGCAGGTAATTGCATTTTACTTAAACATGCATCTAATGTTCCACAATGCGCTTTAGCCATAGAAAAATTATTTATAGATGCGGGAGCGCCAGCTGGCTTATACACTAATTTATTCATTAGTACTGATAAAGTTGAAGATTTACTTGCTAATCCTATTGTAAAAGCGGTTTCGCTAACGGGTAGTGAAAAAGCAGGGGCCAGTGTTGCTGCAATTGCAGGCAAAAATTTAAAGAAATCTGTATTAGAATTAGGAGGGAGTGATCCTTTTATTGTTTTAGAGGATGCAGAATTAGATAAAACGGTAGCGTGGGCAGTTTACGGTAGGATGCAAAATTGTGGTCAGGCTTGTATCGCGTCAAAAAGATTTATAGTGATGGATAAAGTTTATGATGAATTTTTAGCAAAATTTAAAGCTGGTTTAGAACAATTGAAGCCTGGCAACCCAATGGATGAAGAAACCACTTTAGGTCCATTGAGCACCAAAGATGCTTTAGAAGGCTTGGAAGAACAGGTGGAGAAATCTGTAAAAACGGGTGCGAAACTGTTATTGGGTGGTAAGCGTTTTGATAGAAAAGGATATTTTATGCAGCCAACCATTTTAACTGATATTCCAAAAAATGCTGAGGCCTTTCACGAAGAGTTATTTGGTCCGGTTGCTACGGTTTATCGAGTGAATTCTGAAGATGAAGCAGTTGCTTTAGCCAATGCAGTGCGTTTTGGGCTTGGTGGAGCTATTTTTACTACAGATGAAAAACGTGGACAAAAACTGGCGGAAAGAATTAATTCAGGGATGGTGTTTATCAATCATCCAACTGGATCGCAACCAGATTTGCCTTTTGGAGGGACAAACCAAAGTGGTTATGGTAGAGAGCTTTCCTCGTTAGGTATTGATGAATTTTTGAATAAAAAGCAGATTAGAACAACCGATATTAATAATGAGTAAGTGCTTTTCTCGTCTGTTTTAGATATTTATTGGGCGCTTCAAGACTCATTAGCTAACTGATAAAAGAGGGTTATTTCTAAAATCATAGGTTTCAGAATCTTGCATTTTGATTCTATTTTAAATAATAAAAATTGATATTTAATTGGATTAGGAGCGTAAAAAGTAGGATAGGAGACAAGTAAATAAAATTATTGGAGAATTAAATATCTTCTGTTTTACTCACGATATCTTTAATCACATCATCTAATTCATTTGCCGAAATGTTAATGTAATTTAAAAGCTCTTTTCCCTCATCTGTTGAGGCTTTAAGTTCGTCTATCAAATTAATGAGACCTAAGATACGGGCTAGTGGTGCTCTAACAATGTGAGACTGAGTATAGGCAATTTCTCTTAACTTTTTGTTTCTTTCTTCTATGACTTTGGTGTAGGCTACTCTCTCAGAAATATCTTTTAAGTAAACAGACAAGCCAGTATTAGACGGGTAAATACTCACTTCATACCAACTTTTCAGCTTCTCGA
>JBKJLB010000129.1:0-4996 GCA_046597075.1 Pelobium sp. | reverse complement strand
GTAGCCACGCCTACTGGGCAAGTATTTAAATGACACTTACGCATCATAATACATCCACCAGCAACAAGTGCTGCAGTAGCAACGCCCCATTCTTCGGCTCCTAATAGAGCTGCAATGGCTAAGTCACGACCAGTTTTTAATTGTCCGTCAGTTTGTAAAACAACCCGACTTCTCAATTTATTTTTTACTAATGTTTGATGTGCTTCGGCTAAACCAAGTTCCCAAGGTAGGCCAGCATGTTTTACAGAACTGATTGGAGATGCACCTGTTCCTCCATCGTAACCTGCTATTAAAATTACATCGGCATGCGCTTTTGCTACACCTGCAGCAATCGTTCCGACACCAGCTTTTGAAACCAACTTTACATTGATTCTTGCGGCTCTATTTGCATTTTTTAAATCAAAAATTAGCTGCGCTAAATCTTCAATAGAATAAATATCATGATGCGGAGGTGGAGAAATTAATCCTACCCCAGGTGTAGAATGACGAACTTTTGCAATCCAATCATCTACTTTATGTCCAGGTAACTGTCCACCTTCACCAGGTTTCGCACCTTGAGCCATTTTAATCTGTAACTCATCAGCATTTGTTAAATAATTTATGGTTACTCCAAATCTTGCTGAAGCAATTTGCTTAATAGCAGAGCGCATAGAGTCGCCATTTGGCAAAGTTTCAAAGCGCATTTCATCTTCACCACCTTCACCCGTATTACTTTTACCGCCAATACGATTCATAGCGATAGCAAGCGTACTGTGTGCTTCGTGAGAAATAGAACCGAAAGACATTGCGCCGGTTGCAAAACGTTTCATGATGCTTGTCGCAGATTCGACTTCATCTATTGGCACTGGCTCTAAATGCTTTGCAAAATCAAGCAATCCACGTAAAGTGTACATCTTATCTTTTTGTTCATTTACAGCTGATGCATACTTTTTATACGTATCGTAATCGTCTGTTTTTGTCGCATGCTGTAATAAATGAACTGTTGTTGGATTAAACAAGTGTGCCTCTCCCCTACGTTTCCATTGGTAAATTCCACCTTCTGGCAATAATTGCTCAGCATCACCTTTAAAGCCATTAATATGTTTTGATAAAGCCTCACGAGCCAATTCATCTAAACCTAGTCCACCTATCCTACTAACGGCACCGCAAAAATATTGATCAACAACATGCTTATTAATTCCTAAAATTTCAAAAACCTGCGAACCATGATAAGATTGTAAAGTAGAAATCCCCATTTTAGAAAAAATCTTTAATAAACCATCACAAACAGATTTTACATAATTTTTAACTAATACTTTTTCTTCTAAATCAGTTTCTAACTTGTCTTCTTTTAAAGCATGGATAGAAGCTAAAGCTAAATAAGGATTAATTGCAGTTGCTCCAAAAGCTAAAAGACAAGCAAAATGATGCACCTCCCAAACGTCTCCCGCCTCAACAACTAATCCGACAGCACCTCTTAATCCTTTTTTAATTAAGTAATGGTGCACTGCTGAAACTGCTAGTAAAGAAGGTATTGGTGCATGTTCAGAATCTATGGCTCTATCTGATAGAATCAATACTTCAAAACCATCATTTACCGCATCTTCTGCATAACGACATAACCTATCAATGCCATTTTGCATTGAACCTGATAGTCCATCAACTTTAAAGTAGGTTTGTAAGGTTTTAGCATGGAATAAACCTGTATCAATACTTCTTAATTTTTCTAATTCATTATCTTTTAAAATAGGCTGTTGCAAGGTCACACAATGACAATGCATTTTATCTTCATCTAAAATATTACCATTATTTCCAATAAAAGTGGCTAAACTCATCACCAATCGTTCTCTAATTGGATCAATTGGTGGGTTGGTAACTTGTGCAAAAAATTGTTTGAAATAACTTGAAATATGTTGTGGACGGTCTGATAAAACAGCCAAAGGAACGTCTGTACCCATAGAACCAATTGGCTCTTTTCCATCTAAAGCCATTGGTTTGATGATGGATTCTATATCTTCTCTGCTGTATCCAAAAACTTTTTGATACCTATAAACAGATTCTTTAGACATGCCGGTAAAAGAAACTCTTGGCTCTGGAAGTTCTTCTAGCCTGATTTTATAATTCTCCAACCATCTGCCATAAGGCTGACGACCAGCTATTTGATGTTTAATCTCCTCATCTGTGATAATCTGACCATGCTCAATGTCTATTAAAAACATTTTACCTGGTTGTAGTCTTCCTTTCCTGATGATGGTTTTCTCGTCTACTGCTAAAGCCCCAGCTTCTGAAGCAACGATTACTCTGTCATCATTAGTGATCACGTATCTTAATGGGCGTAAACCATTTCTATCTAAAATTGAACCTATTAGCTTTCCATTAGTGAAAGTTAATGCTGCGGGGCCATCCCAAGGCTCCATTAAAGTTGCATGGAACTCATAAAAAGCTTTTTTAATTGGTTCCATTGCTTCATTTCCGTCCCAAGCTTCTGGAACTAACATCATCATTACATGAGGAAGCGAACGGCCCGAATGCATCAATATCTCCACTATGTTATCTAAACAAGCAGAATCTGATTGGTTATTGTCAATTACTGGCAAAATCATATCCATTTCTTCAGTTGTGAAGTATGGCGAAACATAAGATCTTAATCCAGCATAAAACCAATTTAAATTACCAGTTAAAGTATTTATTTCACCATTATGAGATAGGTAACGAAACGGCTGAGCCAACCTCCAAGATGGAAAAGTATTGGTAGAGAAACGAGAGTGGATCATACCAAAAGCAGAGGTCAATCGATCATCTTGCAAATCGCAATAATATTGACGAACCTGATAAGTAGTCAATTGACCCTTATAAACGATAACTCTTGACGACAAGGAAGTAAAATAAAACTCGCCCTCTCCTTCTGCCAATGTTACATTTAATGTTCTGGATATTAGTCTTCTTAAAACATAAAGTTTACGTTCAAAATCATCATTGTCAATTATGTGTTCAGGTTTACCAATAAAAATTTGCTTTATTGATGGTTCAACTGATCTTGCTGTTTCGCCAACCACTTCGGAGTTTACAGGCACTTTTCTGTAACCTAAAACTGGCAAGTTTAATTGTTTAGCACATGATTCTATAATTTTTCTTACCGCCTTTCTTGATGGCGTATCCTTAGGCATAAACATCATCCCAACACCATAATTTCCTGGTTCTTTTAAATCAATCGCATGAATCATGCATTCATCTAAGAAAAACTCATGAGGAATTTGTATCATAATCCCAGCTCCGTCACCACTGTCAGGGTCACATCCACAAGCACCTCGATGCTCCATATTTTCTAGCATGGTTAAGGCATCAACAATAATTTGATGAGACCTTTTACCATTAATATTGGTGATAAATCCGGTACCGCAGGCATCGTGTTCAAACTTTGGATTGTATAAACCTTCTGGCTGCTGATTTGATTGATTCATTAAAATTTACTTTAGTTTGGGTTTGAACCTTTAAATTATGAATTTAATTTCTAACGAAATAGACACGCTGATTTTTTATGAATTTGCTAAATAAAAGGGAACTTAAAGGATTTTAAATTACAATTTTGATTAAATTATAGTATTTTTTTTGCCATAGTTTAATTTTTTAAGCTATTAAAATTTAAATTTATTATCGTTAATATCTCTGAAATTTCTTTTAAAACATCAGTTTTACTTGATTTTACAAATTGATTCTAAAATTTAGACTGTTTTAAATTTGGGTATATATAATGCTTGCATATTAAATTCTAAAAAATTTTATTTACTATCTTCGACCAAAAAATAGCATATTACAAATGGCAAAAGCAGTATTTTTAGATAGAGACGGGGTTATTAATAAAGAGTTGGGAGACTATGTTTGTCGGATAGAAGATTTTGAGATTTTAACCCATAACTATGATTTTCTAAATGAAATCCAGAAACGTGGCTATCTAATTATGGTTGCCACCAATCAGGGAGGAGTAGCTAAAGGTTGGTATACAATTGATGAATTAAATAAGATGCATAATTACTTAAAAGCTGACTATGCAAAACACGGAATTACTATTACCGATATTTATTATTGCCCACACCACCCTAATTTTACTGGACCGTGTGATTGCCGCAAGCCAAAACCAGGAATGCTTTTAAATGGAGTGGATGAATATAAATTAAACCCTGCTGAATGCTATTTTATTGGAGATAAACCCACTGATGTTGAAGCTGCTGAAGCCGCAGGAATGACAGGAATACAAATAGCTATTGATCAACCTTTAGGTGAAATTTTGCATCTGATTGATTAATTATTTTTTACTTAAAATATCTTCAATAATTAAATCTGCATGTTCTCTTGAATTTTCTATAAACCAAAGATGTGTATCCATACCACCACATACAACACCTGCTAAATACAAGCCTTTTTTATTGGTTTCCATAGTTTTTATATTATGCTGAGGATATTTCTTCCCATCATTACTTAGCTCTACCCCTACTTTTTCTAAAAATTCAAAATTAGGTTGGTACCCTGTTAGCGCCAAAACAAAATCATTTGGAATTGTGACTTTGCCATCTGGAGATTGAATATCAACTTCGTTGCTCCTTACTTCAGAAAGAGTAGCGTTATAATAAACTTTAATAATTCCTTCTTTAATTCTATTTATTACATCAGGTCTTACCCAATATTTTACACGCTCACCAATTTCATCTCCACGGATTACCATTGTTACTTCTGCCCCTTTTCGGTAACATTCCAAAGCAGCATCTACAGATGAATTACTTGCTCCAACTACTACCACTTTTTGCATTGCATAATAGTGTGGATCTTTATAATAATGAGAAACTTTAGATAAGTTTTCTCCAGGAATTTCCATTAGTGCAGGCAAATCATAGAAGCCAGTTGATAGGATTATGTTTTTAGCTTGATAATCTCTTTTTGATGTTTTAACAACAAAATTCTCAGTTTTATC
The DNA here is from genome assembly GCA_046597075.1 of Pelobium sp. Lineage (GTDB taxonomy): Bacteria > Bacteroidota > Bacteroidia > Sphingobacteriales > Sphingobacteriaceae > Pseudopedobacter. Next base: position 51 of record JBKJLB010000129.1, on the reverse strand, counting down.
AACCCTTAAAACTTCCTCGAATAGGTGAATATTTAATTCGAATTTTAAAGC
>JBKJLB010000069.1:0-2504 GCA_046597075.1 Pelobium sp. | reverse complement strand
GAAGTTTCTTAAGCAGGAGTTTTGGATATAATTCTGCCTGCCTAACCATTAAAGTAGCAGCAGGCGGAATCTGTTCTATTGAGAATTGTTTTTCGTCCAAACTATTTCTTTACTTCTTTCAACATTTCCTTAACGGCAACTTCCAATTGTTGGTCTTCGCCTTTTAGTACTTTGTTATAATCGTTATTTACCTTAATATCAGGTTCTAATTGATGATTTTCTGTTGCTTCTTTTTCTCCTGCTCCGTGAGTAGCAATCATCGGAATACCGAAATAAATAGAAGGGTCTATCTGAGTTTCCCACCAAACGGCAGTTCCAGTACCTGCAACTGGCATCCCAATCAATTTACCTAAACCTAAATCTTTATAAGCATAAGGGAACATGAAAGCATCAGAGTAATTACCTTCACTCATGATCACACAGCTAGGTTTGCTCCATTTGTTTAATGGTTCGCCACCTGTGGTAATATTCCCTTGTGGGCGCAAAGTAAAATACAATTTACCACCTAAAAAGGTGACTAAATCATCATGTAACCAACCACCACCGTTGTAACGTGTATCTACAATTAATGCTTCTTTATTGATGTTTTTTCCCAATACTTTGTCGAAAGTAACCCTAAAACTTGGGTCATCCATTCCTCTAACATGTACATACCCAACTTTCCCTCCAGATAAACTATCAGTTAAATGCTCCATCGTATCTGTCCATCGTTTGTATAGCAATGTGTTGGTTTCCATTCCTCCCGAGATTGGTTTTACAATTTCGCTATAGGTTTGTTTTGTCTTTGGATTATGAAAATCAATTCTGGTGAAATCACCAGCTTTATGGTTTAAAAACATAGACCAATCTACGTTTGCAGAAATGGTATTTCCGTTGATTTTGTCAATCACCATTTCTGCTTTCATATCGGTATTGGCTTTGTCAAACGGACCTCCACCAATAATATCCTTTACAATTAAGCCTTCACCACCCTTAGTTACATCATATAATAAACCTAAAGCTGCGGTAGCATCGCCATTAGCCAATCTTGCTCTGTAACCGCCACCAGTATGCGAAGCATTTAGTTCGCCTAAAAACTCACTCAAGAAAATTTCATAATCATAATTGTTGTTGATGTAAGGTAGAAACTTGGCATAAGTAGTGTGATAATAATCCCAATCTACACCTTGTAATTTTGGGTCAAAGAATTTTTTCTTTACTTGCTTATAGGAATGGTCAAACATGTAAGCTCTTTCTGCTGCTGCGTCTAGTTCCATGTTTGCATCAATTTTTACTGGAGAAACTTTGCCATCGTCAACCCCAACTTTCATGATGCTTCCACCTGCTAAAACAAATAGATTTTTGCCGTCATTACTCATTTTTAATCCACCGTTATCAACACCTAATTTGGCTAAAACTTTTGTTTCGTGAGTGCGGGGCATGGTTACCCAAAGATCATAACCTTTTTCGTAACGGGCTAAGTAGTATAATTTTTCACCATCTTTTGATAAAGCAACACCACCAATGTCGCTAGAGCTGATGGTTAATCTCTCTATTCTGTTATCTAGATTTTTAAGGTTTAATACAATATCCGCTATTGGTTTTGTTTCTTTCTGATCAATAGACTTTTTATTGTCTTTTTTATCATCAGCTTTGCTGATAGAGTCTTTCTTAGTTAGTTCTTTTTGAAGGTCAAAATCTTCTTTACTCAGTTGGTATTTATCCCAAGTGTCTTGGTCAAAAAACATGGCGTAAATATCGTCTTGGCTACCACGGCTTAAGTTTTTCATTCCTTCTTTATCCGTTAACCAATACATCATTTTACCATCCAATCCCCATTGAGGATAGTTATCGCTAAAGCCGCTTTCGGTTAAATTCTTTCTCTCTCCGCTTCCATCCGCTCTTAACAATACAACTTCTGGAGCAAACCATCCGCTACCTTCATTAGATTGAGCTAAGATGTATTTGCTATCGGGCGACCAAGTAAAATATTGGTCACCATCTGCATAAGAATAATTTAAGCCAGCTGGTAAAACAGTAATGACTTTCTTAGTGCTTAGATCCATCACTTTTAAAGTATTTCTTTCTTCTAAATAAGCTACTTTTTTCCCGTCAGGAGAATAAGAAGCTTGAAATTCTTCTTTATCAGAAGCTAGTAAAGGATTAATATTGATAACCGTAGAGGCATAAAAATATTTTTCTGATGGATTGGCTAAACTTGCTTCATAAACATCCCACGAGTTGTCATTTTCTACGGAATATAATAGCTTTTTCCCATCAGGACTAAAACTCACCATTCTTTCTTGATACGGAGTATTGGTGATTCTTTTTGTTGTAGCGCCATCAACAGCAGTTACAAATATCTCACCTCTATAAACAAAAGCAATTTCTTTTCCGCTTGGTGCTACAGCAATTTCTGTTGCATTGCCTTTTACTGGAACTGTTTTAATTTGGTCACTCGCAAAATCAGCCATTATGGTAAAACTTAACCTTTTTGGCTGATTACCTTCTTTGAAAGTATAAAT
>JBKJLB010000249.1:0-2662 GCA_046597075.1 Pelobium sp. | reverse complement strand
CACGTTTCTCATTTCACCTACAATTTTTACGCTTGTATTTGCTTGTTGAGCGAATGAGATTTTTGTTGCGTAAAACAACACATAACCAAACAGAAAAATAATCCTATTGATACGCATAGTTGCTATTTATGGAGAATCTTAAAAATTTGTACCGATTAATGTTTATGTCCAGCCTCATGTTTATCTGCTACTTTTACTGCCAAATCAAAAGAAGCCGAGGCTGATTTTCCACTAGTTTTAATAGTGATAATCGCTTTATTGTATTTCACACCCTTATTTAAATTCAACAAAAAACTTTCCTTTCCGCTGGCTTTTAATGTTACGGTACTAGTTTTACCATCCGCAGTTTGTACCAATGCGGTAGCTATAGCGCCTACAATGCTTTTTGTTTTCTCGTTAGCATCTAATAAATAAACAATCACTACTTCACCTTTAGTAACTGTTTCAATATGAAATTGCGGACCAGCAGTTTTTACAATACCACCATGAGGCGAACCATGTTTATGATCTTGAGCAATTAATGTAGAAAATGCAGAAAAAACTATCGCTGCAATGATTATGGTTATCTTTTTCATGTTTTTTTAATTGAATTAATTAATTAATGTAAAAAGTTTGGGCCTCATGTCTAAAATGAAGCCCAAATCTTACAAATTAGTGTTTCATACCCTCCATGCCATCATCTGCCTTAGCAGCTTTAGCAGGACCTTGTTTTACATTCATTACAAAATCTGTGGTATGTATTTTACCCTTAGATTGAAATTGAATCCATCCTCTGTAAACACCTGGTTTTTCAAAAGTGGTATGTAAATCGAATTTTCCGTTTTCTACCCCAGGGTGTACATGTAAATATTCTTTGTCATTTAAGCTAACCACCACCATGTGCGCTTTTGCACCTAAATAATCTTCTAAGTTTGCAGGGTCAACAGCTTTACCGTTTTGTGTTAAACCAGCTGCTAAATGTGTAGCAACATTGGTTTCTAGTTTTCCACCCTCAGGTTGTAAAGTCACAACAAATCCATCACTAGAAGTTGCTGTTAATTTATCAGCACCGTAAACTTTTGCAGCTGGTTTTTTACCTGTAACGTCTACATTTAGTTTATCAACGGTATGGTTGCCACCTGTAGGTTTATAATCGGCAAACAAAGTGTATTTTCCTGCTGCTGGAAATTTAGTTGGTACTTTATAAGATCCATCTGTACCATATTCTGGGTGGATATGATCAAAATAAGACAAATCATCACTTACCACAATCAAGTGGATTTTCTTAGTATGCTCGTCTTGCAAAGGGACTAAATCTTTTTCTTGGCCTTTAATTTTTGGTGTCATGGCTAAGGTGATTTCCTGGTTTGCACCCACAGATGCCGGGCTGGTGCTGAAATCCATAAAATAAGTTAGGCCATTACTTTTACCTGCGTTATCATTATGTTCTAAGGCCATACCACATTTGGGGCATTTATCACCTTCTTTACCTAAAACCTCAGGGTGCATTGGGCAAGCATAAATATGGTCTTCGCTATGCGCCATATTTGCCATAGAATCTGAGTTTTCAGATCCAGTTTTTTGGTCAGAATTACAAGCGGCTGAAAATAATGAGCCTGAAATTGCCCCTGTTATTAAAATTAATTTTAATGTTTTCATCTTTTTATTTTTGATTAGTTTTTAACTTCTTTTTCTCTGTCGTATTTACAACAGCCTGGTAATTTATTATAAATAGCATCATCTGCCCTTACACTTTGTGTGTCATGGCCAACTCCTGAAATTCTCTTCTCAATTTCTTTTAAACTGGTTTTTTCATCGTCAAAAGTTACTTTTAAAAGTTTGGTTTTGCTGTCCCAATCTGCTTTAGTAACACCTTCAATTTTTAAAGATTTTTCTATTCTAGATTTACACATCCCACAGTTTCCGTAAACTTTTACTGAAGCTGTTTTTTCGCCATAGCTCCATATAGAGCCTAAAAATGCGATTGCAATTAGTATTGTTTTCATATTATTTTTAATTTATTAATTATTTATTTTGCTCTTCTTGCTGATGAATGAGTTGATTTAATTTTCCATCCCTCACTTGTTTTCTGTAATACGCTAGTAGCAACACCTTTCTGTTTAATTTCTTTTGCGTCTTTTAGAATAATTGTATAGATATAATCTTCGGTTGCAAAAGCATAATTACCATCTATTTGCACTTTAACCGTGTAATTGCTGAACTTAAAGGATTTGAAATCTTTAAGTTCGGGGCCTAAATGATGGTCTAAATAAGCAGTTATCGTTCCTTCAATTTTACCTGATTCAATAACTTCAGAATCCTTAGTAAAAAGATTTGCAACACCCTCTATTGTTAGACTTTCTATGGTAGACTTGTAAGTATTTAATACTTTTTTTACTGCTAACTCTTCGGCATTTTGCGCATTACTATTAGAAACTACAGTTGCTAAAAGAATAATGATGATTAATAGTTTTCTCATAATTTTGATTTACAAATAGGGTTTATTGATTTAAAAACATAGTTTTCATTTGATAACTGCCAGCATCTACAATTCTGCTTTCTTTTGCAATTCCGCTTAAAACAGTAGAGTAAGTTCCATTGTCACTTCCTTTATTGATATAGGTTACTTTATAAGTTTCGGCACTTTCTTTTACAAAAACTGCTTGTTTTCCATTCACCTCGG
>JBKJLB010000218.1:0-3370 GCA_046597075.1 Pelobium sp. | reverse complement strand
AATTGATAAAAACTACTTTACCCTTAAGTGCTGATAAGCTAATTCTCTGTCCTTCTACGTCAACAAATTCCACATCCGCAATAGCAGATTGAGCTTCTTTAGAAGTTATAGTCTGCCTAATTTCGGGCTGAAAAAACCCAACTTTCATTAACCCCTGCATCACCCAGCTTTTTGCATCGGCATTAAAAATTAGAACCAACATTGCTAAAAAAAACAACGCATTCCCAATGTTAGATTTTGTTAAAAACTTTTTAAACATGAGCCGAATGATTAGCTAATGGATAAATTAATTGATGTTCTAAATCTTTTGGAAATTGTTCGTCGCCCTGGAAACCAAGCTCCACATCTCTCCCACTTTCTGGGATATAATTAGTTTTAAAAATATAATCCCAAATGCTGAGCGTAAGAGCAAAATTTACACCATAAGAACCATCAGGCAAAGTTTTAGCATGGTGCCAAATGTGCATTTTTGGGTTATTAAAAATATATTTTAACGGACCATAAGACCAGTTAAGGTTCGAATGATTTAAATGCCCAACAGCCGTAGTAAAAATATAAACCACAAAAAAATCCTTTAAGCCAAAACCAATCATCGCCAATGGAATATACTGCGCTGTCTTATATAAAATAGTTTCCATCCAATGGAAACGAAGATGAGCCGCAAAACCCATTTCTTTAACCGAATGGTGAACTTTATGAAACTCCCACATCCACGGTACACGGTGTAACACTCGATGAACATTCCACTGAATAAAATCGGCCACCACCAAAAGCAGTAAAAGTTGTGTCCATACAGGCCAACTTTGAATTTGAATGGCCACCAAATTTTTGATGCCAAATAACCCTAAAAAATCATTAAAAGCATTTACTGCTACATTAGAAATGGCATTGTAAGCAATTAAGGAGAATAGGAAGTAATTGAAGAACATGTAAAAACCATCTAACCAAAAATCCTTTCGGATGATAGATTGCTTTTTACGCCAAGGGACAATAATTTCGAACATCCACACCACTAAAGACAAACCAATTAACCAATAAAAATAGTTGTGCCATGATGGATGAGCAGCCTCATTCAGCAGGTAATTCCAATAGCCTACATAAGCTTCCTCAACTATTTTAATATATTCCTTCATTGATAAACTTTATCTCCTTTTTTAAGCCAAATTCCCCAAGCTTTACTGTAAGCATGAACCTTATTGGTTTGTTTCTCTTTCGAATCATATACAGGGAAACCCTCATTTACCCATTCGAAAACGCCACCATACATATTTTGAACGCTTGTATACCCAGCTTTCACCAACCTTTCGGTAATTTTCTCACTTCTTGCTCCTACAGAACAGTACACTATAATGTCTTGATTTTTAGAGATTCCTTTCAAACGATTCATATCAAAATCATCATAACCTATCCAAATTGAATTTTTGATATGGCTGACTGCAAATTCTGGCTTTTCCCTAGAATCTAAAAAAGTAAAATCACTCTTATTTTGATTGGCTTCTTTTGCACTGATGACAGGAACGTCATTTTTTAGTAGAGTTTTTAGCATGACATTATAAGTGCTGCTTTGAACTGTTTTTTGTCCGCAGGCAATTAAACTGCTTAAACTTATAGATATCAATAAAATAATTTTTAAATGTTTCATTTTTTTGCATTAAACCAATCACCCCAACTTCTCTAAAAATTAAATTACAACTATTTAAATTGAAATAAATTTCAGCATAAATCAGAGTACTCAAAATCTAAATCATCTTTTTATTACCTACGGAATTATAGCTTAAATGATTTTAGGAAATACTCACTCATTAAACAACGACTAAAAAATATTTTTGTTGGTGACCACAAAGCATTACTTACCTTTTTCTTGAGCTTTTACAATCTGCTGATATGGTCCATACTTATGTTGCTGCTCCGAGAACTGATCGGTATAAGGGCCAAAAGGAAAATCAACATTTTTCTTAGAAATATCTTTCCAGTCTTTACTTTGATCTTTATGTGGCCTAGGCTGCGAATTCACAAAAGCAGCTACATCCCAAGATTCTTCATCACTCAAAATTGGATGCTGATAATTTACCCCAAAAGGCATATTATTTTTTACAAATCCTGCAAAATTACTGATGCGAAACAGGCCCGCACCGTCATTATAGCTATTTTTACCCCACAAAGCTGGGTAAGTATATTCATCTCCAGAAGGCGCTAAAACACCCTCTCCCTTTAACCCATGGCAGCTTACACAGTTAGTTGCATAAACAGCTTTACCTTTTTTCGGGTCTGCCGCTCTATCTAAAAAAGCCAGTTTCACGATACCAGAATTTTTTGGTTTCACTCCCTTGGCTACATCTTTACCCAACCACTTCATATAAGCAATCATCGCCAACATTTCAGTAGAAGTAGTATCTAGTCGCTTTCCATTTAAACTTCTTTCGAAACATCCATTAATTCGCTCTGCAATAGAAACCATTGAATTTGATCGAGCTTTAAATTGAGGATAGGTTGATTTAACAGCCGAGTAATTAAACCCGAATGGCTTAGTTCCACCTTCGTTATGGCAATTCTGACAATTCATACCATTAGACATCTTTAACACAGATCCTTTTGGTCCCAAATACTTTGCAGTATGGGCAACCAAGTCTTTTCCATATTTGATTTGATCTCCTTCTTTTCCAGTTGGAATTTGGCTTTCATCCGGGGCAAACCAACTATTATCTTCTGGTATTAGCACATTGGCAGTTTGCGTTAATTGAACTGATGGTAGACTTGCCGGACTCGCTATAGTCGGACTTACTTTTACTTCAGCTACCTCAGTAGAAACCGTTTTATTGGGTTGAAATAGCGCACTAATAAAAATCCCTATAATAACCGTGAAAAACAAAGCGACCAATGCAGTAGCTCTAGACAATAAAATTATTGCTTTCTCGGTTTCAATTGAAGGGATTTTATCTTTCATTTAAAAAGTTAAATTAAACAAAAAATAGAAGACCTTAATAGATAAGTTACTAGTAAACGCTATTTTATAGTAGCAATGATTTGTCAATTCCCATCCAATTCTATTTTGCCAACATTTCCCACTCTGATGTTTCATGGAAACTTATATCGGGAAACTGCTTTATTGCATAATCAATATCAAACTGAGACCCTGCTAAAAATACAGGTTTATTTTCTTTATCGTAAGCAATTTTTTGATGATAACGCTGAACAAATTTTTGTAACTCTTCGCTAGAAATTGCAGATACCCACATGGCTTTCGAAGTATTCATGTGTCTAAAAATACAAGAAGCGCCATATTCATTTTTTAATCTAAACTGTATCACTTCAAATTGTAATTCTCCTACTGTTCCAATAATTTTTCGGTTTCCCGGATTTTGGATAAATA
>JBKJLB010000098.1:0-4518 GCA_046597075.1 Pelobium sp. | reverse complement strand
TAGAAAATTATTTAAATTCTCTATTAAATGCGCACAAAACAAATTTTTATAAAAATGGCCGAAGGTGGTTTACGTCAATTTACAGTTTTTTAATTAATTTAGTGGGGTGAGATAATGGTTCTACCTTAATGCCATTTCTACACAAATCTCCAAAACGAACATTAACTACCATAAAAAATGAGATTCAGAAAATTTTTATTTACAGTATTCACATTAACTACCTCACTTTGCTTTGGACAAAATAGTGTTCAATATGCAGACTCTATTCGTAAAGTAAGTAACATACCTGAATTAAGTTATGCAGTAGTAACAGAAAATTCAATTTTAGAAATTCAAGCACTTGGAAAGCATTCAGTGGACTTAAATGATTCTGCAACATTAAATGACAGATTTCACATTGGTTCAAATACCAAAGCGATGACTGCATTTGTTATAGCTAAATATGTAGAAAAAGGAAAACTAAAATGGGCTACAAAATTTTTTGACATTTATCCCGAATGGAAAAATAATTCTAATTCAGAATATCATAATATAACACTTCAAGACTTACTTTCACATAGAGCAAGAATTCAACCTTTTCAAGGAGACAATGACCCAATCATTCCCGAATTTAAAGGAACGAAACAAGAAAAAAGAAAGTCTTTTGGGAAATTTGTACTCACATTAAATCCTGTTGAAATAGACACTATTTACAAGTTTAACTATTCAAATGCAGACTATACTTTGGCAACCTTAATGTTAGAAAAAGTAACAGAAAAAAGCTGGGAAGCATTAGTGGAAAAAGTATTTAATAACCATTTAAAATTAAATGTTAATTTTTCTTGGCCTGAAAACCAAAAAACAAAAGATACTTGGGGACATGCTTTTGAAAATGGAAAACTAACACCTATTCCCTCTAATACAGAGTATCATTTGGATTATACAGAGCCTGCTGGTGATATAAATATTAAATTGAGAGATTATTCAAAGTTTATTCAGTTTAATTTGTTAGGACTTAATGGACAAAATAATTACCTATCTGCCAAAACATATCAATTTATACATAAAGGAATTGACAATTATTCTTTAGGTTGGTATAATATCTACGAAAACGGAAAAGAACTTTCAACACATTCAGGTACAGCAGGGACATATTATACGCTTGTTCATATCGACAGAATTAACGGAAGGGCTTTTATTATTTTCACAAATTCTTTTAATCAAGATACCCAACAAGGAGTAAGACTTTTAATGAGAAAATTGAAAGAAAATTACGGCATCTAATAGCTTTTTTACAAAAGTGAAGTGTTAGTTCTAAAATGAAAATTAGCACTTCGATTTTGCCACTTTAGCCAAGCCGAAAATACTTCATAATACTATTAAAACAATGTTGATGCAAATCTTTAAATTACAGAGCGAAATTAGTTTTGACAACTGCGAGAAAATAAAAACACTTCTCTAATCCTAAAATCACCAAGGATGAATAGAACCGTCAAAATTTAAAAAAGATCCAGAATCGTTAATCGTTACCTTTTTAATTATATTCAAAAACATATTATTTACTGCTTGCTCTGAAGTGAATTCTGCCCTGGCTCCACCCATGTCTGTTTTTACCCAACCCGGATTTACATTTATGGAAATAATACCTTCAGCCTTTATTTCATTTGCCATAGATTTATTTAAAACGTTTAGCAAATTTTTACTTCCTATGTAGCCATAATGCCCACCGAATTTAAGATTAGTAACAGATCCTAACCAACTAGAAATATTGAGTACGATTGGTCTTTCGCTTTTATTTAAAAGGCTACGAAAATGTTTCACAATTAATAGCGGAGCTATGCTATTTACTTTTAAAACATCCCACATTACCTCAGCATCAAGCTTGTCGAGCTCAAAAGCTTTGGCTTTTCTATCTGGATCAGAAAAGTCTTTGGGGTTAATACCTGCGTTATTAATGATTAAATCAATTTTCCCGTAGTGCATCTCAACCCATTTAGATAAATTTGCTATCTCAGGTTCAGCGGCTATATCCAATGATTTAGGTACTATATCCTGTGTTTGTGAAATTTTTTGGGCTGCAATACTAGCCTTTTCTAAAGAGCGAGCTGTTAATATTACGGTATAGCCTTTAGCGTTGAGTTGCCTGCACCACTCCAGGCCCATGCCGCTTGAAGCTCCGGTGACTAGGGCTACTTTTTCCATTATGATCTTTTTAAAAGTTTGAAAGCAATTTCTCTTCCCTGACCTTGAAACATGGCTAAATTAATCCAGAACCAAGCAAATTGTTCCATAAGTTCAAATTTGTTGTTACCACCTACATCAAAACATGTTGCAAAACCAGCATCTATAGCAAGCTGAGAGGCTATATCTTTTGCCTTTTTACTATCACCGGCCATAAACATATCTGCAGCAGTATCTCCGTATACTGGGTTGCTCATGTTGTTAAACCCTGTTGTGTTAAAACATTTTGCAACGTCATTTGAATTGGTATTATCTAATATAGCTGATGAAGTGTTCGTGTAACCTTCTGGTCCCTTACCCATGATGATATTCATGGTGTCAATGATCACTTTTCCGGTTGTATCGCCTAATGACTTCGCAACTGGAATAGCAGCCATTGTTGGTGTGGCAATTAGTATAACTTCTGCCAAACCAACTGCTTCAGCTACCTGATGAACTGTTGTGTTTTTGTTCTCCAATAAATGCTTGCCTTTAAAATCGTTAAGGTTTTGTACACCTAACAATATTTGATGCCCTGCTTTAGCCCAATTTGAAGCTAAAGCACCACCAACGTTTCCTGTTCCTATAATGGCTATTTTCATATCTATTTGATTTTCAATTCTGCAATTAAGGTAATCTCAACAGCTGCCAAAGCCTGCGAAACAGGACAGCTTTTCTTTGCATTATTTGCTATTTCTAAGAATTTTTCTTCAGAAATACCTGGTACTTCGGCGCTCAATTGAAGCGCTATTCCCATAATTTTAAAATGTCCTTCTACATTTTCCATCGTTACAACCGCTTTGGTGGTCAATGCATCTGGTATATAGCCAGCACCTCCCAATTGAAAGCTTAATGCCATATTGAAGCAGCCTGCATGTGCAGCTGCTATTAATTCCTCGGGATTAGTGCCTGCTTTCCCATCTTCGCTTAAAAAACGAGCTGTAAATGAATATGGCGTGTTAGAGAGTACGCCGCTTGTACTGGTTATTTTGCCAGAACCTTCTTTTCCAGAACCATTCCAAACCGCTATTGATTGTCTTTTCATAATTTCTAGTTGATAAATTTTAAAATCTTTTTACTAAATAAACTCCAACGCATAATAATAAAACACCTATAAATCTTGGCCAATTAATAGGATGGACTGTTGCGCCTAACAAACCAAATTGATCTATGACTACTGCTGCGAGTACTTGCCCCGTGAGAACCAAAACAGTTACGTTGCCTATACCTAATTTTGGGGCTAAAATAACAATGAGTAAAACGTAAAGTGCACCTAATATTCCTCCCAAATAACTCCATTTAGGCGCTGCTGCAAACTGATTTATTGTGGGAAGTCCTTGTCTGCTTAAACCGATAAAAATGAGCATAGCTAAAATTGCTACTATAAAAACAGTAAGTGCAGAAAAATACGGACTAAGTAAGCTTTTGCCCAATGATGCATTCATGGCGCTTTGAAATGGTATTGCAGCGCCTGCAAATATGGCAAGAGACAACAATAATACGGTTTGACTCATCTTCATTTGTAAATATTATGCCCAAACAGTTTGATAATCGCTAACAAATTGCGCAAAGGTAAATGGCTCTTTTCCTCCAATCTCATTTACTGTATTGCCATCTAATTGCGCATAGCCTAAATCAATTATTTCGTTCAAGCTCATCATCATATCAATATTGAATTGTGGCATTTGAAAACCTTTCATGGCCTCTCTGGCCCCTTCATTTGATACCTTTACGTATTGGATGGTTTTACCAATTTTATCACCAATAATTTTTAAGCACTCTTCATAAGACAAATTTTCTGGACCAGAGATCATATATTGTTGATTCAGGTACTTTTCAGGATTTAAAATAATCTCAGCATTTACCCTGGCAATATCTCTAACATCAGCCCAGTTAAGCTTAGAATCACCATTTACTGACTGATAAACAGTTCCGTTTTTAATATCTGCAGTTAGAAAATTTACAAAGTTTTGCATGAAAGCAGCTGGCTGGGTGATGGTGTAGTTTAAACCGCTTGCTATAATGTAATCATCTATTTTTCCCTGTACACTTGGCATTAAGAAAGGCGCTGCTGCATTAGAACCTGCCCCACTACTGCGAATTATATGTTTTACACCAGCAATTTTAGCAGCATCAATTGCATTTTTGTTCCATGCAATCATACGTTCATCCATTGGGTAAAGAAGAAAAAGTGTGTCAATACCAGTGAAAGACTCAACCAATAAATCAGGATTGTTAAAATCAATTACCCGACTTTCTGTATTTGGTAATTTGTTATTTTCTAAGGTTACACCCGCTATAAAGTCAATCTTTTTGTTC
>JBKJLB010000329.1:0-10236 GCA_046597075.1 Pelobium sp. | reverse complement strand
ATAAAACTTAAAAAGCTTATGATAGAAATCTCTACTCCTACTTCAGATTCAGTTTGTAACGATGAGACAGACGACGATTCCATGATTTCGAATTTTTCTAAATCAGAGGTCGAATTTTACGAGAGTATTAAAACTCCGTTAAATTCACTCGCTAAAGAACCTTCGAAAGAAGTGATTAACAAAATCTTATCTTTTTCTAAAAGCTTATAAACTAATTTATAAAGCGAATGAACTTATTCATTCGCTTTGTTTTGTTACTAAAATCTTAATGAGATTTTTCCCTTTGCTTTTTATAAATCTTAACCGCAATCATGATAATAGCTGCAAATGCAACAAGGCCAAGCAAACCGTAAATCCAATCTATTGCAGATTTTAAAATTACTGTGAACACAATGGCCACTAAAAAAATGGTTGCTAATTCATTCCAAAGACGGAGCTGAGTACTCGTCATCCAAAATTTCCCCCTTTTTAACTGAGTGATGATATTTTGACAAATGAAATGATAAATCAATAATCCCCCAACAAAAGCCAATTTAACCCACATCCAATCGGTTTGTAACAGTGCTTGATTTAGATACAACATAGTTAAACCAGCAGCAACTGATAACAACATTGCTGGTGTGGTAATAATATTCCACAGTTTAGATTCCATTACCACAAATTGCTTTTGAAGAATGATGCGTTCTACTTCAGGTTTTCCGTTTGCTTCGGTATGATAAATAAATAAACGAACAATATAAAACAAGCCTGCCATCCAGCTGACTACAAAGATGATGTGTATGGCAAGTACGTATTGGTACATTGTTGGTTTGTTAGGTGTATAGTTTGCTCGGTTGTTGCTTGGTTGGTTGGTTTGGTCTAACCAACTAACAATCTAACAAGCTAGTACTTAAATTCTTTAACTACATCAATAGCATATTTTACATTGTCAAAAGGAATATCTGGCATAATTCCATGACCTAAATTAAAAATAAATCCTTCTTCGCCACGCATTCTTTCAAATAAGCGATGGATTCTGTCCTTGATTACATTCTTTTCGGCATACAAAATATGTGGGTCAAGATTTCCTTGAACTGCAATTCCGGCAGGTAAACGATGCTTTATGTCTTTTAAATCTGCATTCCAATCCACAGAAATAACATTCGGCTTGGCTTCTGCCATCAATGGTGCAAAAACTGAACTTCCTTTACAGAAAGAAATTACTGGAATATCTTTTCTGTTTAATTTGGAGATGATTTCTACATTATAGTTGTGCGAAAATTCATTATAATCGTCCCAACAAAGCGCTAATGCCCAGCTGTCGAAAAGTTGCACTGCATTTACACCAGCTGCAATTTGCAAATTCAAATAATCTGCCGTAACGATAGCAATTTTACTTAATAATTTATGAGCTAAAATTGGATGATTATGAATGAATAACTTTGTTTTTTTGAAATCTTTTGAAGACCCACCCTCAATCAAATAACTCATAACAGTAAACGGAGCGCCAGCAAAACCAATCAAAGGGATAGAACCATTTAACCTTTGTTGAATTACTTTTATCGCATCTGCAACATATTGCAGCTTATCAATACAGTCAACTCTTAAATTATTGATATCATTTTCATTTTGAATAGGATTAGCAAATTTCGGTCCCACTCCCTGAATAAAATCCAAATCACCACCCATTGCTTCCCCAGTTACCAAAATATCGCAAAAAAGAATTGCGGCATCTATTCCTAATAAATCAACAGGCAACATGGTTACATCTGCGGCAATTTCAGGAGTTTTACACATCTCTAAAAAAGAGTATTTATTTTTAATCTCCCAATATTGTGGCATAAAACGCCCCGCTTGACGCATCATCCAAACTGGTGGACGTTCTGTTTTCTGTGAAAATGCAGCTTTGATAAATAAGGAATCTTTCATTTAATTTGTAGTAATTCTTTCTCTATATTTTTTAAAATACTTTTATATTTTTCGGTCAAAGGGATTTTTTCAGCTTGGTTGATCCAAACCATCCCTTTCTCTTTATCCTTATTTCTTAAACTGATATTAGCTAAGTGCATTAAAGCAACACCTAAATCACTCGCTCTTAATCCCATTACGGCAGCTTTTCCCAAATGGTATTCAGCATCGGCATAATCCATTTGATTTACAGAAATATTACCCAACAAAAACTCGTAATAAGGCTTCCGTCTTTTGTTCAAGTATTCGGGGTTTTTTATAGTTAAAAGCAACTCCTTTGCTTTTTCATAATTCTTTAACTTGTATTGTTTAGCCGCAAGAATTATAGGTCCTTCTTTAAAATATCCCCAAACTACCAGGCCAGTGAACATAATTGCTAAAGCTGAGATTTCATAAACTTTGTAATATCCGGCTAAAGCTGAAACTAAAAGCAACAATACACAAACTAAAATTCTGGCCTGATTGGTAAACATTGCTAATTAATGCCCATCGGTAAATTTGTACCCAACTCCACGAATAGAATGGAAATATATTGGATTTTTTTGGTCAGGTTCAAACTATTTTCTGAAAGTGAGGATAAAGTTATCAATCGTTCTGGTTGATGGATAAACATCATAATTCCAAACGGTCTCTAAAATCTGCTCTCTTGAAACAGCCTCATTTTTACGCTCAATCAAAAGCTTTAAAAGCATTGTTTCTTTTTTCGTTAAAGGAGTAATGCTTCCGTCGTCATTTTTTAATTCGAAGGAATTGAAATAGATAGTTTTATCTCCGATTTTATATGAATTGATTTCTTTTAAATCGTCACCTTTCATGCTTCTTTTGATCAGATTATTGACTCTCAAAATCAACTCTTCTAAGTTGAAAGGTTTTGTCAAATAATCATCAGCACCCTTTTTCAAACCTGTTATTCTGTCTTCTGATGTATTTTTGGCAGTCAAAAACATAATTGGAACTTCGCTATTTTCTAAACGAATAGTTTCAGCTACCTGAAAGCCATCAATTTCTGGCACCATTACGTCTAAAATAATCAAGTTAAATTTCTCTTCTTTGTATACTTTAAGTGCTTTTTTACCATCAGTAACGGCTCTTACGAAAAAGCCTTCCATTTCTAGGTTTAATTTAATGGCTTCGAGCAGATGCTCTTCGTCTTCCATTAATAAAATTCTTTGTTTATCAGACATAATCTTTTTGTTTTAGTTAAATGAAACTTCAAAAACCGTACCTTTTGGTTGGTTATTTTTGACTTTTATTTGTGCTTGATGGTGATCAAGCACCTGTTTCACAATGAATAACCCTAAACCTGTCCCTTTAGTTTTTCGGGTATCTTCACTCCCCACTCTATAAAATTTATCGAAAATTTTTGGTTTCTCTTGATCAGGAATCCCAATACCCAAATCAGCCACTTTAAAACACACTTTCCCGTTTGGTTTTCGATGCAAATCAATATGAACCGGCACACAATTACCAGAATATTTCACTGCATTTTCAATTAAATTTGTAACTACAGATGCCATTGAGAACTGATCTCCGGTTATGTAAACATTAGGATCAACAGAGGTGATAATAGACTCTTTGCTACAAACATGAATTTGTAAACGAGAGACTATCTTCTCTACCAATTCTGATAAATTAAGTTCTTCCTTTGGGAAACTATATGATTTATTTTCAATCTTAGTTGCCAATAACATATTCTCAACCAAATCGTCCAAACGTTCGATATCTAATAATGATTTTCCTATAAAATTCTTTTGCTGCTCTCTATCTAAATCTCGTTTATGTATAGTTTGTAGGTATAGTTTTATTGATGCCAATGGCGATTTAAGCTCATGAGTTACTGATAAAAGAAAGTTCTTTTGCTGATTGCTGATTTTGTTTTCCTTATTTGTCGCTTGATGAAGCTTATATATCCCAAAAGTCATTAAGGAAATAAACACAAAACCTTCTCCCATTACCATTCCTCTTCTGGTGGGCTCTAATTCTATTAACAAAGTTGCCCACCAAAAAAGTTGAGCAAAAACATAAAAAACTAGGCCATAGAATATGGTAATTGGCTTAAACGACATCTTACTTATTTTTAAAAACGATATCTAATGATTCAAATATAGCTCTTTTTGCTTTTTCTAAATCTACCTTAGAATGCGCCGCAGAGACGAACCCAACTTCATAGCCCGATGGACCTAAATAAATACCACGATTTAAAAGTTCACGGTGCATCAATTTAAATTTCTCCATACTTTTTGGATTAATAGCCTCTGAAGTTTGGATTTTCTCCTGATCTGTAAAAGCAAACCAAAATATTGACCCTATTTGAAAAACCTTGAAGTGGTAATTTTTTGAAGTCGCATAACGCTGAATTGAATCGGTAAACTGTTCAGTTTTTGCATTCAGTTCTTTGTAAAAACCAGATTTAACTAATTCGCTCAGTTGAGCAATTCCACCCGCCATTGCAACAGGATTTCCAGATAAAGTACCTGCTTGATAAACTGCCCCTTCTGGCGATATGTTAGACATAATTCCAGCACTTGCTCCATAAGCACCTACTGGCAAACCTCCACCTATAATCTTACCATAGGTAACAATGTCTGGTTTAATATCATAATATCCTGCAGCACCTTCAAAACCTATCCTAAATCCAGAAATCACTTCATCAAAAATCAACAAAGCACAATTTTCATCACATATCTCTCGTAAATATTCAAGAAAATCTTTATCCTGTAAAAGCAAACCATTATTAGCTGGAATAGGTTCAATAATTACACAAGCTATTTGTTCTTTAAATTGCTCAAAAGCAGATTTTACAGCATCCTTATCATTCAATGAAATTACAATAGTTTCATCAGCGAAAGCCTTAGGAATTCCAGCCGAAGAAGTCTCACCAAAAGTCACTAAACCTGAGCCTGCTTTTACCAATAATGCATCTGTATGACCGTGGTAGCATCCTTCAAACTTGATAATTTTATCTCTTTTAGTTACACCTCTTGCTAATCGAATAGCCGACATCACAGCTTCTGTACCTGAGCTTGTAAATCTTATTTTCTCAATAAATTTATTGTTTTTAATAATCAGCTCTGCCAATTCACTTTCTAGAGCCGTTGGTGCTCCAAAGGTTAATCCATTTTGCATCACCTCAATTATTTTTTCCTTAATCTTAGGATGATTATGTCCTAAAATCAAGGGTCCCCAAGAACAGCAAAAATCAATAAATTCATTTCCATCAGCATCCCATAAACGACATCCGTCACCTTTTTCAATGAATAATGGCGTTCCGTAAACTGATTTAAAAGCTCTAACTGGAGAGTTTACCCCTCCTGGAAAATACTGCTTGGCTTTTTCATACAATTCCGCAGATTTTTCTCTTAAAATATCAGGTTTATCACCATAAACTAACTGAGTTTCTTCGTTCTGATTAGTAGTAAATATTTTCTTTATTGTATCGAACATTTTAATAAGCTTATCGCTAAAGGCTAAAAACCAAAAGCGAATTTAAATCCATCTATTTTCTAAAACTTCCTTAGCATGATAGGTTAAAATCACGTCTGCTCCAGCTCTTTTAATTCCCATCAAAGTTTCTGTAATCGCTCGCTCATCTAACCAACCATTTTGAATAGCTGCTTTTACCATGGCATACTCACCACTTACATTGTAAGCCGCAATAGGTAAATCAAAGTTGTCTTTCATTAACTTGATTACATCCAAATATGCTAAAGCGGGTTTCACCATCAAAAAATCTGCACCTTCTTGCATATCCAATGCGCCCTCAATCAAGGCTTCTCTTTGATTTGCGGGATTCATTTGATAGGTTTTTTTGTCTCCAAACTTTGGAGCAGAGTCTAATGCATCTCTAAAGGGTCCATAAAAAGCACTCGCATATTTAGCTGTGTAAGACATAATAGACACATTAGTGAATCCATTATTATCTAATGCTTCGCGAATGTATTGCACCCTACCATCCATCATATCTGATGGTGCAATTATATCAGCTCCAGCCTTAGCCTGAGCAACTGCCATCTCCGCTAATATTTGTAATGTTTTGTCGTTAACAATCTCTCCGTTTTCCACCAAACCATCATGTCCATCAGAACTGTAAGGATCCATGGCAACGTCAGTCACTACACAAGCTTCTGGAAAATGACTTTTCACTTCTTTGATAGCCCTGAGATAAAGTCCTTTTTCATTAACACTTTCTGTGGCTTTTTGATCCTTAAACGATTCTTCTAGATTAGGAAATAAATCAAAAGATTTTAAACCTAGTTTTAAGCAGCTTTCTACCTCTCTTAAAAGATGATCTATGGTATATCTAAAAATCCCAGGCATAGACTTAACCTCAGTCTTTTTGTTTTCGCCATCTATGATAAATAATGGGAAAATAAAATTTGATGCATTCAGATGATTCTCTTGAATCATATCTCTAATCACCTGTGATTTTCTATTTCTTCTTGGTCTATTTAACATCTTTTATATTAAAGAATTATGATTTTTAATAATTCTAATTTAGATCAACTTACTAAACGTCTATTCCAAAAACTACTTCAGCAAGTCCGATTTCATCAGGAGAGGCAGGTAATATATAATTCACACCCATTTCTTCAAATTTCTTTCCTGTTGACTTCCCAATTGCTACTATCTTTTGACCAGGGTCTAATAAATTGTCTTCAAAATAAGCCTCAACATTTGAAGGACTGGTAAAGACCAAAATATCAGCAAAGCTTTGTTGAATGTTGTCTTCTAAAATAGTCTCATAAATGATCAAATCCATGATTTTAGTATCTTCCGACATTCCCTGTTGTATGGTCCGTAATGACTCTTTTGCAGAAGGAAATAAAATCGATGTTCCGTTAGCTATAGTAGCAAACTCTTCCGCTACTTCATTAATATCACTACCCTCGCCAACAAAAGAAACTAATTTATCTAATTGTTTCAAAGCCTCCTCCGATCCTCTCCCAACAACACCAAATTTTAATCCCTTTGGTAATATCGGATTCAAAGCAAAGAAATATTCAATACCATTTTTAGAACTAAAGAAGATCCAGTCTACATGCTTAAAAATATGAGAATCAATTTTATGAATAGTAGGAACCGTTCTTATCAAAGACCTAGCTTCTACCTCAATATCATTTTTATTCAGCGCTTTTTTAAAGTAACTGAAGTCGGTTAATTCTCTAGAAATAAAAACCTTTTTAGGCATACTTCTATTTTGAGTATCAAATTTAGCTACAATTCTTTCAGCTAAACCTTCCGAGGTTTTTGAAGTTGTATAGTATCGATCTGGAAAATCTTCCTGATCTGAAGCTTTAGTGGTCCAAACGTGGAACAAATCATCTTCTTTTTTACAATAACAACCTAAAGGCATATGACATCCTCCATCAAAAAGATTTAACACTTTACGTTCGACACCGATTTCTTCTGCAATTTCTTTATTGTGGATATGTTGAAGAATTTGATTTAATTCAATGTCATCTTCCCTGATTTGTACAGCTAAAACTCCTTGAGCAGGTGCTGGAACTAACTCCGCAGTAGGCTCGATTTCTTCTATATAAAACTCTGATAAATCTAACTTAAGCCTTTTAATTCCGGCTTTAGCCATGATGATGGCATCGTAATCTTCATCTCTTAACTTCTGAATACGCGTATTCACATTCCCTCTCAAGTTTTCAAATTCCAAATCAGGGCGTACAGAGAAAAGTTGCGATTGCCGTCTATTAGAAGACGTTCCAACCGTAGCATTATGTTTTAAAGATAATTTTTTAGATAAATCAACACAATCCTTCAAAATCAGAATGACTTCTGAAGGGTCTTCCCTTTCAGAAACAGCCGCTATAATTAGTCCTGAAGGATTTTTTGTAGGTAAATCTTTATGAGAATGAACCGCTAAATCTATAGATCCTTCCAACAAATGTTCTTCCAGCTCCTTAGTAAAAAACCCTTTTCCTTCTAGTTTATCTAAACGTAAATTTAGAATATGATCTCCTTGGGTTTTAATGATCTTTAACTCGGACTTAACATTTATTTCCGCTAATTTGTCTTTTACATAATTAGCTTGCCATAAAGCCAACTCACTTCCTCTTGTTCCAATAGTAATCGTTCTTTCCAATATGCTAAAAGATTATTCTAAAGCAAAAATAGGATTAAATGAAGGTTTTAAGGAATTGAAATTTTATTATTTCTAATTGATGACAAAGGGGGATGATAGTCTAATCGTTATTAACCAAAATATCTTTGGCCATCACCATAGGAACGCTGATATATTTTTTTTCCATATAGTTCATCACTTTTTCAAGTACAGCTCTGGAGTTTTCGTCCAAACCGTTTACTTCATCGGCGAAAACAGCGTTCAGAGCTAAAGCTTTTATTTCTTTAATTTTTTGAGGCACTTCTCTCATTGCCAATTCCACTCTTCTTTGTTTTAGGATTGGTCTAAACTCTTTGATATTTTTTTCAATAATAGCCTCTCCATTAATCAGCTCTTGATATCTTTCTTGTAAATTTCTATTGGCAATATCTTGTAAAGATTTTATCTCAATATACTGTACCGCGTTATTATCAATCACCTCAGATGCAGTATCATAAGGGACTGCTAAATCAACAATTAGTTTATCAGATACTTCACCATTTAAAAGCTTTTGATAAATTTCATTAGTTAAGATTGGTTCAGTAGCACCTGTACAAGTAATAATAACATCAAATCCTTTATCAAAATTCTTTAATTCTGATAAAGTGAAAGCAGTACCTCCCAACTCTTTTGCTAAAGCTTCAGCTTTACTTAAAGTTCTGTTGAAAACAAAAAAGTTTGTAAAAGTATGCTTCTTTAAGTATTTAGCAATATTTTGATTAGTCTCTCCGGCACCAATAATCAAAATTCTAGAATTGGTACACATCTTTAAAGCTTTTATCTTACGATAAGCCAAAGAAACAACCGAAATCGGATTTTTCGATATATTTGTGTAAGTATAAACCTCTTTTGCAGTCTTTACAACACGGTTCATGACCATTCTTAGATAATCACCTGTGAACTTTTTCTCTCTGCAATATTCGTACGACTTTCTTACTTGTGCTAATATTTCCTTTTCGCCAACAACCAAGCTTTCTAAAGAACTAGAAACCCTCATTAAATGATTAAGAGCTTCCTCTTGTTCGAAAATTAAACTTTGATCAACAACCTTCTCTATTTGTTGACTCTCTAAAAATTCTCCATGTAAAACACTTAAGAAAGCTCTTACAAAACCTTTATCGATAGCTTGTGAAGCTGTAAAAATAAATTCAACTCGATTACAGGTTGCCAAATAAAAGATTTCAGGAATATCAAATTGACTTTTAACTAATTCAAGCCTACTGTCAATTGCCTCATTGCATAAAACCAAACAACCCAATTCTTTCAAATCAATTTGTTTATGAGTAAAAGCTATAACCTTAAGATATTTCAATTAGTTCTATTTAGAATATCACAAAAGTAAAATAGCAAGCCTAAGTATGTGTCAATCATTTGTCAATTGAAACTATTTAGAAGGAATATAAATAACGATTAACTAGGATGAATAAATAACAAATAATGGGGCAACTTAAGTGTTACAAAACCAGGATTCTGTACATAACACGCTCAAGTTGTTTGTCTATGCTTTGGGTTGATGAGGGCTGGTTTTCTAACAAGCCGATATTTATATCTTTGAGATCCAAGAACTGCAATAAGGTATATTAAGGGTGATAGGTAGCCTATTTCTGTTAGTGAAGTTATTTCCAATTCCCCATTAGGGGGATTCATCGAAGTTTTCAAACACAAAAAACCCCTCATCTTTTGGATGAAGGGTTTAAGCTTTATAGTCGTCTTGCAGACTTATAAAAATTGGCACCGACCTACTCTCCCACGTTTTACCGCAGTACCATCGGCTCTGGCGGGCTTAACTTCTCTGTTCGGAATGGGAAGAGGTGGACACCGCCGATATAGGCACCTGAATATTTTAATGTTGTAGGTAAAAGTTATAAGTTGTAAGTAACAAGTCTTTCAACTTTTCACTTTATACTTTATACTCATACATCAACAATGACATATTATTGAAAGAAGTAATTGTAGAGAAGACAACAAATCAGCTTTGCTGAAAGTATCGGATAATTAGTATTACTCGACTTTGCGCTCACACGCTTTACATCTATAACCTATCAACGTCGTAGTCTTCGACGATCCTCAATGGAAATCTCATCTTGTGGCTAGTTTCGCACTTAGATGCTTTCAGCGCTTATCTATTCCCGACATAGCTACTCTGCAATGCCCCTGGCGGAACAACAGATTCACTA
>JBKJLB010000302.1:0-3221 GCA_046597075.1 Pelobium sp. | reverse complement strand
TGCAACTCGGTCACAGCGAACAATACCACCAAAAATGTTGATTAAGATTGCCTTTACATTTGGATCTTTTAAAATAATGTTGAAAGCCGCTTTAACAGTTACTGCGTTTGCGGTTCCACCCACGTCTAAGAAGTTAGCAGGTTCGCCACCAGCAATTTTAATGATATCCATAGTAGCCATTGCTAAACCGGCACCGTTCACCATACAACCCACATTACCATCAAGCTTTACGTAGTTAAGGTTTGATGCTGAGGCTTCTACTTCCGTTGGATCTTCTTCTGAGGTATCACGCATTGCAGCATAATCTGGGTGACGGAATAAAGCGTTATCATCTAAATCTACTTTAGCATCAACCGCTAAAATTTTATCATCAGATGTTTTTAATACTGGATTAATTTCAAACATCGCAGAATCAGTTGCTTCATAAGCCTTGTAAAGTGACGAAATAAACTTGGTCATATCTTTAAAAGCTGCTCCCGACAAACCTAAATTGAAAGCAATTTTACGCGTTTGGAAACCTTGTAAGCCTACTTTAGGATCAATTTCTTCTTTAAAAATTAACTCGGGAGTTTTTTCTGCAACTTCTTCAATGTCCATACCACCTTCGGTAGAGTACATGATGATGTTTTTACCAGTTGAACGATTCAATAAAACCGAAATATAAAATTCTTTAGTTTCAGATTCGCCTGGATAATACACATCCTGAGCCACTAAAACTTTACTAACCAATTTACCTTCAGGTCCGGTTTGATGAGTTATCAATTGCATCCCGATAATGTCAGACGCTCTTTGTTTTACTTCATCTAAATTCTTTGCCAATTTCACTCCTCCACCTTTTCCTCTACCACCTGCGTGAATTTGAGCTTTAATCACAACCCAATCAGAATTATAATCTTCTTTTAATTTTTTTGCAGCTTCTACCGCTTGTTCTGGTGTGTTAGCAACAATACCTTCTTGTATGCGTACACCAAAACTTTTTAGAATTTGTTTACCTTGATATTCGTGAATATTCATCTCTCGTAAAAATTTGAGGTGAAATTACAAATACACATCTATACAAAAAAACTTAATCCTAAATATTTTGAGTTTTAAAGCATATTATCAAATTGTGATGATAATTCTTTTCTTATTTTTGACTCATGCTGAAAGCAAAAAATATTTATAAAAGCTATGGTGCACTTCAAATTTTGAAGGGTGTTGACTTAGAAGTTAAAAAGGGAGAGATTGTGAGCATAGTTGGCGCATCCGGAGCAGGTAAAAGTACTCTTTTACACATCATTGGTACTTTAGATCAAGCAGATGAAGGTGATGTTGAAATTAACGGAACGGTCATCAATGAGCTAAAATCAAAGGCATTGAGTGCTTTTAGAAATAAAAATATTGGCTTTATTTTTCAGTTTCACCATCTTTTGCCCGAGTTTACCGCCTTAGAAAACATTTGTATTCCAGCTTTTATTGCTAAAAAATCAAAGTCAGAAGCAGAAGAGAGGGCGTTTGAATTATTAACTATTTTAGGATTAAAAGACAGGGCTAATCACAAACCATCAGCCTTATCTGGAGGTGAGCAACAAAGAGTAGCTGTAGCAAGAGCTTTAATTAATCAACCTGATTTGATTTTAGCCGATGAGCCATCAGGCAATCTAGATTCGCAACACGCCAAAGAATTGCATCAACTATTCTTTGATTTAAGAGATCGGTTTAAACATACCTTTATTATAGTGACACATAATGAGGAGTTAGCAGATATGGCAGATCGAAAAATTACTATGAAAGACGGATCGATATTTTGAAAACCTTAATAACAAATTCACAACACCTTTTGAGTGCCGAATTAGCCTATCTTTTAGCTGGCGAAGAAATTGTATTTGGAGATCAGTATAATTTTTATCCAAAATTGAATAGCATTTCTTTAGCACATGAAATTTTAAAGTTTTGTTTAGATGAGAATATTCAAAGAATTTTTCCAACGCAGCAAGAAGAGGTCATCTCATTAACAGCTTCCGTGATTTTATTTGAAGAGTTTGGGATAACCATGGTTCTGTCTAAATACACTTTTGATAAACCTGCTGCAAAGGCAAAAGATTTTAGCGAACTATCCTCAAAATTATTGCAGCATGGCTATCCTCAAGAAAAACTAGCGATTGGTAGGGGAGATTTACAAGGAGATTTAGTTTTGATTGATGACCAAATAAAGAGTTTTGAACAAATATGGAGCAAAACAAAGGCGCTATCTTTTATACAATTGGGAAAGCTATTTAACCAATCTAATTTTCATCCTATTCATATTTACGAAATAAAAGAACACATAAAGATGTTTCATTTTTTGATTGATGGAACTGGATTTAAATCAATTAATATCGTTCCTGATGAACTACACGCGGCGATAGAGAATTTCTTTGATTTGAATAAAATTGAAGGGTTTTATCAGGTTTACTTTGCTGGAAACAAATTAATTAGGATTAAAAACGCATTTGCATAAGATGATAGATTACTCTTCTATTCCTGAGCATAAAAAGGCTATAATTTTCGAATTTGACGATGTTCTTTTTCCAAAAAAAGATTATGACCTTCAGGTATATTACTTATTTGCCAATTTTGTAGAATATTTAGAAACTTTTCCTGTAGCTCAAGAATTAACCTCTTTTGTGAAAACGAGGTATGAAAATCACGGAAACCATGGAATGTTTGAAGCTATTTCCCAAACATTTGGTATTGATAAAAAGTATGAGGAAAATCTTGTATTACTTTTTACGAATGCCAAATTACCTTTAAAGTTATTGCTTTTTAAAGAAGCTTTAACGTTTCTTCAAGAATTAATAATTAACCGAAAGCAGATATTTATCCTAACATCTGGTAATCCTAAGGAGCAATTAAACAAAATCACACAAACGGAATGGAACGGTTTAGATCAATATTTAAAAGTTTATTTTGCAGATGAATTTGAAACAAAACCTTCACCAAAAGCCTTATTAAGTGTTTTGAAAGAAAATAATTTAAATAATGAAGATGTTATTTTTGTGGGGAACAATGAAGAAGATAGGGTAATGAGCTTTAATTGCGGAATAGATTATAAATCGCTACTTTAGTTCATCATTTTATAAAACTTTTTTTTATTATTCAACGTTAATAGAATAAAAAATCCATATGAAGATCAGTCAACTAAAATCGTTATTCATAGTTTTGCTAGCAATAGTTTCTCTTTTATCTTGTAAAAAAGATAA
>JBKJLB010000190.1:0-3610 GCA_046597075.1 Pelobium sp. | reverse complement strand
GCAGGTATTTTTGGACATGGAGATGCTTTTGTTTTGTGAGATCCTGCGGGAATTCGTCCAGCATACTACTATCAAGATGATGAAATTTTTGTGGCAGCTTCAGAGCGTCCAGCTTTGCAAACTGCTTTAAATATAAAGATTGGTCAGGTTAAAGAAATTCAACCAGGGCATGCTATGATTATCAAACGTGATGGTACCATTACTGATGAAATTTTTAGAGAACCGGTAGAGAAAAAAGCATGCTCTTTCGAACGTATTTATTTTTCGAGAGGGAGTGATGCAGATATTTATCGTGAGCGTAAAAAATTAGGACAACTACTTTGCCCCAGAATTTTAGATCGTGTAAATCATGATTTAGAAAATACTGTTTTCTCCTACATTCCAAACACGGCGGAAGTTTCTTTTTACGGTTTGGTGGAAGGGTTACATGCCTATACCAAACAAAGGCAAAGAGATGCCTTAATTCATAGCCGTAATAATTTAACGGATGAAGAACTCGATAGGATTCTTAAGATAACGCCCAGAGTAGAAAAATTAGCAATTAAAGATGTTAAACTGCGTACTTTTATTACACAAGATGCAGACCGAAGTGACATGGTAGCTCATGTTTACGATACTACTTATGGTTTGATTAAAAGAGATGTGGATACGTTAGTTGCAGTAGACGATTCAATTGTTAGGGGAACAACCTTAAAACAAAGTATTTTAAGAATATTTGATCGTTTAGGGCCGGTAAAAATTATCATTGTTTCTTCTGCTCCTCAAATTCGATATCCTGATTGTTATGGGATAGACATGAGCAGGATGGGTGAATTTGTGGCTTTTGATGCTGCTATACAGCTTTTGAAAGAACGTGGAATGGGGCAAATCATTGAAAATGTTTACAATAAATGTAAAGCGCAGGCTGATTTACCAAAAGAGCAAGTAATTAACCATGTGAAAGAGATTTATGCTCCTTTCAGCCCTGAAGAAATTTCGATAAAAATTGCTGAAATTATCACTCCAAAAGAAATTTCAGCTAAAGTAGAGGTGATTTATCAAACATTAGAAGGCTTGCATGAGGCTTGTCCTGATCATTTAGGCGATTGGTATTTCTCTGGAGATTACCCAACGCCAGGAGGAAATAAAGTAGTGAATAAGGCTTTTATGAATTGGATGGAAGGTAAAAATTCTAGAGCTTATTTGTAAAATTATTTGTTGTTATTTTTAAACGATCAATTTTCTGGTACGTTTTTGGTTGTTTTTCCATAAAAGCTATGAAAAGCAATCTCTTTTTTTATTCAATAATTTGGTGCGTTTTTGCATCATGCACAAATCAGTCTTCAAATAATATAGTCCAAGATTCCTTAATGCCCCCTTCTATATTAAGTAATAATGATAGTTTAGAGTCTGTAATTTCTACAAATGAAACGACCGATTCTGTTGTTCTAGATAAAAAACAAGATATTCGTATTGGAGGTAGGCATCCTATTTCATTGCATTGGATTAGTTGGAATAAGCCGGGTTATGCAGATGTTGAACCAGTTGATGATGAATGGTACAGCATTAATGGTAGGCAGAGTAATGATAACGGAGATTATTTAATTATTGAGGGGAAAATCAGAAGAATTTCAGAAAAAGAACTTGAATTTATTGGTGAGATTGTTACTAGATATCAATACAATAATAATGGTGAGCCTTGTATAAAAAATGGTGTGCAAAAGTTTTTTGGTAAAGGTAATCGTACTTATTTTAGATTACAAAACATGGCCAATTGTGAAGGTAGAATGCTTGTGGATTATGTTGATATTTTTCCAGGGAATAGTACACTATAATTAAATCAGCGTATGCGTAAAAACAAGATTATAAATCAGCTTTAAAGCGAAAATGATGATTAAAACTCCAGCTATTTTGTTTAGGTTTTGGATGGTTTTTTCTTTGATTTTATAACGTAATTTATGTGCAAAGTAAGCTTTCAAAGTATCCATCCCGAATAAGGTTAAAAGAATAGCTCCATAAAATGGAATAATCTGGCGGGAAGTTAAATCTCCGTAAATGGAATATACCCCACTAGTTACACTAACCCAATACAATAAGATAAAAGGATTAAAAATACACATGAAAAATCCTTTAAAAAAGTAACCAGCATGTTTGATTTTAGAGGATTCATCCTGATAAGTAATTTTTACTTTTTTGAGAAGATAATATAATCCTATACTCAATAAAATAATGCTACCAACAATCCCGATAGGGATTCTATACGTACTCTCGAAACTTAAAAAAGAAGTGCCGAACAAAGTGATGGACATGTAGATTGAATCGCTGATCACTACACCAAAAGCTAATGCTAGCCCAGCATAAAATCCTTTTTCAATACTTGTTTTAATTAAGGCGAAAAATACAGGTCCAGTTAAGAAAGAAAGCACAATTCCTAACCCAATCCCGGAAACGATAAGTTCTAGCATTTAATGATTCTATAATAGTCTGTATTGCGAATATGCGATTTTCAAAAGGAAATCCCTATTTAAATTTAAATTAAGCAGATGTTATTTATTTTCTTTTTTCTTGTAAAAAAAGCTTTATTTAGCTTAAACATTAGCAATACTTATAAAACTTAGCTAAACCAATTTTAAAAATGGAACAAAATTCTAAAACAAACTGGGCTCAATTTGTCCCATTGGCAACTGTATTCTTTTTTTGGGGCTTCGTTGCAGCCAGTAATGATATTTTAATTCCAGTGTTTAAAAAAGCATTTGATTTAACTCAAAGTCAAAGTCAATGGGTTTCTTTAGCATTTTATATCGCTTATACAGTAGGCGCACTTATTTACAATGGAATTTGTGTTTTAATGAAGAAAGATTTGATCAATACCTTGGGCTATAAAAATAGTTTAGCTTTAGGTTTATCTATTTCTGCATTAGGAACTTTATTATTTTATCCAGCAGCTAATCTTCAATCATTCCCGCTAATGTTGACGGGTTTATTTGTGGTGGCTTTAGGTTTTTCTTTGCAGCAAACAGTTGCTAATCCACTAGCAATTGCTTTAGGGCCTATTAGTACAGGTTCTCAAAGATTAATTTTAGCAGGTGGGGTGAACAATTTTGGAACAACAATAGGCCCGCTCATTGTAAGTTTCGCAATATTTGGTTCAAGCACCAATGTGAATACCGATATCAGTATAGAGAGTGTTAAAATCCCTTATTTAGTAGTAGGAGTAGCATTTTTATTAGTAGCCATTTTCTTAAAATTATCTTCTTTACCTGATAAACCAACTATAGTGGAGGCAAAAGTTGATGAAAACGTGAAAGGTTCGGCTTTAAAATATCCACAACTAGTATTGGGTATGATTGCAATTTTCGTTTATGTAGGTGTTGAGGTTTCTACAGCAAGTAATTTACCTGCTTATATGGAAAAGGATTTAGGATTTCAGCTAAAAGAGATAGCACCTTATATTTCATTATACTGGGCTAGTTTAATGATTGGAAGATGGACTGGCGCTGTTGAAGCCTTTACTGATAATATGACTAAACAAAAGGTATTTAGATTTATAGCTCCTTATTTGGCATTCGGTGTTTTTCTGGTAGTGAATGCTATAGCAAAACATAATTTAGCACCATTTTATATTTATGCT
>JBKJLB010000183.1:0-2768 GCA_046597075.1 Pelobium sp. | reverse complement strand
TGCTAGAAAGTTTTTAGAAGCCAATCCAATAAGCAATTCTATTAAGATTATAGATTTATCTCAGGATTTCAGGTTAAAAAATAGTTCAGAGTTGAAAGTTGAAAGTTTAAAGTCTGATGAGCAACTTTCAACTTTCAACTCTAGACTTTTCACTTACGGATTGCCCGAACTTAATAAAGAATCCATCAAAAAAGCGCACAATATTGCTAATCCGGGTTGTTTTGCCACTTGTATTCAATTGGCTTTATTGCCACTTGCTAAAGCAGGATTGTTAAATTCAGAAGTTCATATTTCGGCAACTACTGGTTCTACAGGTGCTGGTCAAAAGCCTGGAGAAACTACTCATTTTAGCTGGAGAAATAATAATTTATCAGTTTATAAAGCTTTTGAACATCAGCATCTGAATGAAATCGGCGAGAGCCTAATACAATTGCAAACTTCTTTTGACAAAGAAATCAACTTCATCCCTTACCGTGGAGATTTCACTCGTGGAATCATGGCCTCAGCTTATTTAGAATGTGAATTAGATTTAGAAGAAGCTGAAAATCTATATCAAGATTTTTATGCTGATGCTCCATTTACTCACATCAGTAAAGCAAATATTGATTTAAAACAAGTCGTGAACACTAATAAATGCTTAATTCATTTAGAAAAACACGGCAACAAACTGATGATTTTATGCATCATTGATAATTTAATAAAAGGCGCATCAGGCCAAGCAGTACAGAACATGAATTTGATGTTTGGATTGGAGGAGATGAGAGGGTTGAAACTCAAGGCTTCTTATTTTTAGTTGAAAGTGAAAGGTTTAAAGTAAAAAGTATGCAAAACTACAAGGATCTTCAAGTTTGGAAAAAATCTCACGATTTAACAATTGAAATTTATAAAGTGACAAAATTATATCCAAAAGAAGAGGTTTTCGGTCTGGTTAGTCAATTAAGAAGAGCCTCATCATCTATACCTACAAATATTGCAGAGGGAAGTGGTCGATTTACTCAGAAAGATTTCGCTTCATTTTTACAAATTTCACTTGGATCTTCTCAAGAAGTTGAATATTTAAAATTGCTATCAAAAGAACTAAACTATCTATCAGAATCAGATTATATTTTATTAGAGAAATCAATCGGAGAAGTAATAGCAATGCTGATATCATTAATCAAGAAAGTCAGACTTTGAACTTTTTACTTTAAACTTTACACTCAAAAAAATGAAATTATTCGACGTATATCCAATCAACAATATCAACATCGTAAAAGGTGAGGGAAGTTTGGTTTGGGACAATAAAGGGCAGGAATATTTAGATTTATATGGTGGTCATGCGGTGATTTCTATTGGTCATACGCACCCACATTATGTGAAGCGTTTGGAAGACCAATTGCATAAAATTGGTTTTTACTCTAACTCTATCGAGATTCCTTTGCAGGTAGAATTGGCAGAAAAATTGGGAAAAATTTCTGGTAAAGAAGATTATCAACTTTTCTTGTGCAATTCTGGTGCAGAAGCTAATGAGAATGCTCTGAAATTGGCATCGTTCGCAAACGGAAGAAAGAAAATTATTTCTTTCACAAAAGCTTTTCATGGCCGAACTTCTTTGGCAGTCGCAGTGACTGATAATCCAAAAATTGTCGCTCCTGTTAATCAAAATTCAAATGTCATTTTTCTTCCATTTAATGATTTAGAAGTGTTGAAAAATGTTTTTGAAGATGAAGGAGAAGAAATTTGTGCTGTAATTATAGAAGGTGTTCAAGGTGTTGGAGGAATTAGAATAGCTACTAACGAATTTCTACAAACCATTCGTTCTTTATGTGATGAATATGGCGCATATTTTATTGCTGATTCTGTACAATGTGGCTATGGCAGAAGTGGCAAATTTTACGCTCATGATTTTGCTGGAGTAGAGGCAGATATTTATCCAATGGCAAAAGGTATGGGAAATGGATTTCCTATTGGAGCAATTAGTATCAGTCCGAAATTAAAACCTTGGCATGGTATGCTAGGAACAACTTTTGGTGGCAATCATTTAGCTTGTGCTGCCGGATTAGCGGTTTTAGAAGTGATAGAAGAAGAGAATTTAATTTTAAATGCCGAAAATGTAGGTAGCTATTTAATTTCTGAACTCAAAAAATTTGATAAAATATTAGAAGTAAGAGGCAGAGGATTGATGATTGGAATCGAATTACCAGAAGAATTAACTCACGTTAAAAAGGACTTACTTTTTAAAGAACACATATTTACAGGCGAAGCTAAACCAAATGTAATAAGATTACTGCCAGCATTAAATTTAACGATGGCTCATACAGATAGATTTTTAACTTCATTTTCTAAAATCTTAAATCAATCATAATGAAGTTATTTTCGAAGGTTAACGACGTTACAGACATCAATAAATTAGTTTTAGAAGCTATTTCGCAAAAGAAAAACCCTTTCGCTGATGAACTTCTAGGGAAACATAAAACCTTAGGCTTAATTTTTTTAAATCCAAGTTTACGAACACGATTGAGCACTCAAAAAGCTGCATTAAATTTAGGAATGCAGGTAATGGTAATGAATTTGGATAAAGAAGGCTGGGCATTAGAAACTCAGGATGGCGTTATTATGAACGGAACAACCGTTGAACATATCAGAGAAGCGGCTGGTGTAATTGGCGAATATTGTGATATCATTGGATTTAGGTCTTTTTCTGGATTGGTAAACAGAGAAGAAGATTATTTGGAAGGTATTTTTAACAAGTTTGTGAAATTTAGTAGTGTTCCGGTCATCAGTTTAGA
>JBKJLB010000348.1:0-3709 GCA_046597075.1 Pelobium sp. | reverse complement strand
TTGAATATCAAACGGAAGTTTTTTAGATTGAAAACCTTCCCAAATTTTTTCGGTTTCTTTATCATTAAAACTTTTAATCATAGAATTTATAATACTAACGCCAAAGGTAAGTATTATTTTTTATAATGAATTGTAAAAGCAAAAAAACCTAAGTATTAATTTACTCAGGTTTTTTTATGATTCGAATTTTGCGTTAACGCTGTCAGGGTTTTGAGCCCTGACAGCGTTAAGAAAAAAGATACCTTCCCTACCGGCAGGCAGGTAGTGAAAAGCTTGTTACCTTGCCTGCGGCAGGCAAGGTAACAAGCTTTTCACTTAACTATTCTTCTGCTAAAAACGGATATCTATAATCTATTGGTGGATTGAAAGTTTCTTTGATTGTTCTTGGAGAAACCCAACGTAATAAATTCACCATTGCTCCAGCTTTATCATTCGTTCCAGATCCTCTAGCACCACCAAAAGGTTGTTGCCCAACCACTGCCCCAGTACATTTATCGTTAATATAAAAGTTACCTGCCGAATTTTTTAAAGCAATAGAAGCCTCTTCAATTGCATATCTATCCTGAGCGAAAATTGCACCAGTTAAAGCATAAGGAGAAGTTTGATCTACTAACTTAAGGGTTTCAGAGAATTTAGCATCTTCGTAAACATAGATGGTTAAAACTGGTCCGAACAACTCTTCACACATGGTGGTATATTTTGGATCATCAGCTACTATAATAGTTGGTTCAATAAAGTAACCTTTAGATTTATCATAACCGCCACCGCAAATTATTTCTGCACCTTTATCTTTCTTTGCTTGATCTAAGTATTTAGCCAATTTATCAAACGATTTCTCATCGATAACGGCATTGATGTAATTGGAAAAGTCTTCTGTACCACCCATTTTAAAAGTAGCGATATCTTTCAACAACATTTCTTTCATTGCTGGCCATAAAGATTTTGCAATGTAAGCTCTGGATGCGGCAGACCATTTTTGTCCTTGATATTCAAACGCTCCACGAACAATGCCAGTTGCCGCAGCTTTAGCATCAGCCGATGGATGAACTAGAATAAAATCTTTTCCACCAGTTTCACCTACAATACGTGGATAGCTTTTGTATTTATGAATGTTTGTACCAATAGTTTTCCAGATGGTTTGAAAAACAGCAGTAGAACCTGTAAAATGAATTCCAGCAAAATCAGGATGGTTAAATACCACTTCTCCAACTTCTGGTCCGTCTGCATAAATCAAATTAATTACCCCATCAGGAACGCCAGCTTCTTTAAAAATTTTCATCAATACGTTCGCTGCGTAAACTTGTGTATCGGCTGGTTTCCATACCACAACATTGCCCATCATGGCGCAAGAAGTAGGTAAATTTCCTGCAATGGCAGTAAAATTAAATGGAGTTAAAGCAAAAATGAATCCTTCTAATGGGCGTTGCTCTAAACGATTCCATACGCCAGCAGGCGAAACAGGCGGTTGTTGCTGATAAATATCAGCCATATAACTTACGTTAAATCTTAAAAAGTCTATCAGCTCGCAAGCTGCATCAATTTCTGCTTGGAAAGCATTTTTTGATTGTCCTAGCATGGTTGCTGCATTTAACTCGTAACGATATTTGCTTACAATTAAATCCGCAGCTTTTAAGAAGATAGCAGCCCTGTGTTCCCAACCTAGCGCTTCCCAATCTTTTTTTGCAGCTAAAGCAGCGTTAATAGCTTTAGTTACGTGGCTTTTATCGCCATAGCTAAAATGACCAAGAATATGTTGATGATCATGAGGGGGTGATAAAGTTTTTTTATGAGAAGTTTTAATTTCCTCTGCACCTATATACATCGGAATGTCTATTTGTTTACTTCTGGCTTCTGCTAAAGCAGCTTTCAAAAGTGCTTTTTCTTTACTGCCCGGGGCATAACTATAAATAGGTTCGTTGGTTGGAGTGGGTACTTTAAAAAATCCTTTGAGCATAAAATATTGATTTTAATGGTTAGTGCAAAGATAAGAATTTCAACCTTATATATATGTCAATTGATTGATACGAGGAGACATTGTTTGAATCTGATGAAGTATGTAAAGTCTGTGTTAACATTAGTAAGCGATACTTTATTTTTGAAAGGATAGTATATATTTGAACAAATTTTTAACCATGAATATTAAAAGAATATTTCCTTTTTTACTGCTAGCATTAGCCTTTTCTGTAATTTCTTGGGGGGTTGTTGCTCACCGTTCTATTTCCAAAATAGCTCAAAATCATTTAAGTCCTAAAGCTAAAGCCGCAATTAATGGTCTGTTAGGCGCTGAAGACATGCCGATTGTAAGCACTTTTGCCGATGAAATTAGATATGCAGATAATTATAAATATACTGGTCCTTGGCATTATTTAAATGTTCAACAAGGTTTAACCTTCGAAGAGTTTAAAAGTACGGTTGAAGCCGATACTTCCGCAAATGTTTACAATGCGCTATTAAAGTTAAAAGCACAATTAAAAGATCCAAAAAGCACAAAAGAAGAAAAGACTTTTGCTTTGAAAATGATCATTCATTTTGTTGGAGATTTACACCAACCAATGCATGTAAGTAGGGCAGAAGATCAGGGTGGAAATAAGATTATTCTCAAGTTCCAAGGTAAAGACAGTAATTTACATGCCTTATGGGATAGTGGTTTGGTAGAATATAACGGATTTACTTTTACCGAAATGGCTACTGCATTAGACCATGTGAGTGATCCTAAAATAAAACAATGGCAAAGCGATTCGATGATTAAATGGCTATATGAATCGTATGAAATTTCAGCTACTTTGTATAAGGAAATTGAAGAAAATTCTAATTTGGATTACACTTATTACCCAAAACACTCAGAATTATATAAAATGCGCATTCAACAAGCAGGTATTAGATTAGCTGGTTTGTTAAACGAGATTTATAAATAGTTTTAAGTTAAGTTGAAATTACTTTAGAGCAATAATAGAAATTAATAGAACCTATCATTGTGCTTTTTCATAAACTAGAAAATGCTGTATAGGTAAAAATTCTTCTCTTTTATAAAGCTTAAAACCATTAGCTGCCATTTCTTTATTTACTTGTTTCACACTCATTTTGTGTAATTCTTTAATGGCAATATCTGGGTCTTCGGCTCTGTATTCTAATAATAAAATTTTGCCATTAGGTTTTAAAGCTTTGGCTAATGCCGATAGCATTTCTTGTGGATAAGCCAACTCGTGATAAACATCTACCATAATGGCTAAATCTATAGAGCTTGCTGGTAGGTTTGGGTTTTGTTCAGTTCCTTTTACAATTTCAACATTATTTATGCCTTTTTCTTGTCTATTATTTTTTAAAATCTTAATAAACTCATCCTGAATTTCAACAGCATACACTTTCCCCTCAGTTAATTTTGTAGCTATCTTAAAAGAATAATAACCACTACCAGCACCAATATCAGCCACTACACTCTTTATGTTTACAGGTAAATTATTGATAGCAAGGCTGGTGTTTTCTTCTTCGTTTCTATCATTACGCTCTAGCCAATTTGCCCCAGCGGCATCCATCACATAAGAAATTTCTCTCCCTTGATAGATTTTTCCTGTACCATCTCTACTGGGAGTTTTATATTGATAAGCGCTATCGATTTGGGCGGTATTTTTTTGTTTGATTGTTTGTGTGCAGCCAATTTGGCTAAATAACAAACAACATACTATTAGGATATAATTTTTCATCGTTTATG
>JBKJLB010000346.1:0-3433 GCA_046597075.1 Pelobium sp. | reverse complement strand
AAAATCTGTTGCTCGTCAAATCAACATCCCATTTACTATTGGTGGTGGAATATCGGAATTAAAAGATGCAGAAGCATTATTAAATGCTGGAGCAGATAAAATCTCTATCAACTCAGCAGCAGTAAGAAGACCTGAGTTAATCAACGAATTAGCAAACGCTTTTGGGGTGCAATTTGTAGTTTTAGCGGTAGATACTAAGCATTTGCCAAATGGTGATTTTGTTCATTTAAACGGCGGTAGAATAGCTACTGAATTACAAACTCAGCATTGGATTAAAGAAGCTGTAGAACGTGGTGCGGGTGAAATATTATTGACTTCAATGGATAAAGACGGAACCAAATCTGGATTTGATACTACCCTTTTAAAAGAAATAAATGATATGATTTCTGTTCCTGTGATTGCTTCTGGTGGAGCAGGTTCAGCTCAGGATTTTATAGACGTTTTTCAAAAAAGTGATGTAGATGCTGCTTTAGCGGCTTCGGTTTTTCATTACGGAGAAATTTTGATCCCTGAGTTGAAAGAGTTATTAAAAAATAATCAAATTGAAATTAGAATCTGATGAATATAGATTTCAAAAAAGGAGATGGATTAGTGCCTGTCATCATTCAAGATGAACAAACTTTAGAAGTTTTGATGTTAGGCTACATGAATGAAGAGGCTTACCAAAAAACCGAAAAAGAAAGAAAAGTGACCTTTTTTTCTCGCACTAAAAACCGTTTATGGACCAAAGGCGAAGAAAGTGGAAACTTCTTAAATGTAAAATCCATCAATTTAGATTGTGATAA
Source organism: Pelobium sp. (assembly GCA_046597075.1). GTDB lineage: Bacteria > Bacteroidota > Bacteroidia > Sphingobacteriales > Sphingobacteriaceae > Pseudopedobacter. Next base: position 2,648 of record JBKJLB010000346.1, on the reverse strand, counting down.
AGACGCTTTATTGGTTAAGGTAAACCCAGTTGGACCAACTTGCCATACTGGCTCTAGAAGCTGTTTTTCTACTAAATTTAACCAGAATTTTATTTTCCAATTAGAGAATATCATTAAAGACAGGTATGAAAACCCAACTGTAGAATCTTATGTCAATAAATTAAGAGCTAAAGGATTAAATAAAATTGCTCAAAAAGTAGGTGAAGAAGGTGTTGAAACGGTTATTGCCGCATTGGCAGAAACTGAAACTGATTTAATTAACGAATCATCCGATTTAGTTTTTCACCTATTGGTTCTTTTAAAAGAAAAAGGTTTGACTTTGAGCGATATTGCCAAAAATTTAGAAAACAGACATCAATAATTTTAGGGCGTTCGAGCGGGCTTTTTGCTCATACTGCTCAAACGGCCTTAATCACAAGCCGGTATCCGCTACAATCCCTAACGCATTAATCAGTTTATGAAAGCTACTACATTACCCGGACACAATAATCCTATTTACACGGTAGTAGCACATCCTTACAAAGCTCTTTTTTACTCTGCTGGTAATGATAAGGGAATTGTAGAATGGGATTTAAATACAAAAACTCATCAGCGAATTTTCAAAGTAGAACATACAGTTTACGCATTAGAAATTATACCTGAATTAGATCTTTTAATTGCTGGTGCTAATGATGGAACAATCTACTTTTTCGATTTAAAAACAGGTTCAATAGTTAAAAAATTAAATGTTGGTTCCGCGGTTTTTCATATCAAATATATTCAACACAAAAATGAATTACTAGCTTCAACCGATTCGGGAAATATTTTGATTTTAAATCCTGAGCGAAAAGAAATCATCCACCAATTCCAATCTGGAACTCAAAAAATTCGTTCATTTTCTTTTCATCAAAAGTTAAATTTATTAGTGACCGTCTCCAACGATGAAATGGTAAGAATTTATAATCTAGATGAATATGCTTTTGTACAGCAATTTAAAGGACATGAAAACGGAATTGGTTCGGTTTGTTTTTCGCCTGACGGCAGATTTCTCATCACTGGCGGAAGAGATGCGCATTTAAAAGTTTGGAATGTATTAGATTGGAAATTAGAACACAATTTTCCAGCTCATCTATTTGCCATTTACCAGATTATTAATCATCCAACACTCCTATACTTCGCTACAGCAAGCAGAGACAAATCCATTAAAATTTGGAGAGCAGAAGACTTTTCTCTTTTCAAAAATTTGACTATTGATAAAGCCCGTGAAGGTCATCTATTATCTGTTAATGATATTTGCTGGACACCAGACGGAAAAAATTTAATCTCCGTTGGCGATGATAAACTAGTGAAGGTTTGGGAGTTTGAAGAAGTGTTTTAACCACAAAGGTCACGAGGAATTTCACAAAGAAAACAAAGCTTAATTTAGAGATTGGAACCCTTATAAAAATCTAAGAGAATCTAAAGTGAATAATCTGCGAAATCTTTATAAATCCATGCAATAAAAATCTGTGGAATCTTTGAAATCATCTAATCTATCTCAAATTAAACAAATCATCAACACCTAAAATTTTCTTGCTTAAAAAACCTTCTGCGTAAGGCACTTTCATAGCCTTACCAAATTCACTGGCTCTACCTTTAATCACATCAAGAAAAGCAGGATTAGAAATATAGGTTTGTGGTTCGTCAATATTTACACCCTCCACAAAAAACTGTGTTTTATAGGCTCTAATTGATTCCAGTTTTTTATCCATAAAATCGGTAATATCAATCACCACATCAGGTTCAATATAATTATCTTGGATAAAATGAAGCAATAATCTTGGACGCCAGGCTTCTTGTTCTATTCCGTTTAAATTTGTTTTGATTTTTGGTAACCCAGCTAAAAAACAAGCATCGGTTACCAATTCACAGGCCCTGCCATGATCTGGATGACGATCGTGATAAGCATTGGTAATTACAATTTCAGGCTGATATTTCCTGATCATTTCAATTACTTTAAGCTGATGCTCCTCATCATTTTTAAAAAATCCGTCTTTAATCCCTAAGTTTTCGCGAGCGTCTAAACCTAATATTTTTGCGGCATCTGCTGCTTCAGCTGCTCTGGTTTCGGCAGTGCCTCTAGTGCCCAGCTCGCCTTTGGTTAAATCAACAACCCCAGTTTTTTTTCCTTCACTTTTATATCTCAATAAAGTACCGCCTGCACCTAATTCAACATCATCAGGATGTGCAGCAATACAAAGTATATCAAGTTTCATTAATCCTTTTTAGTTGTGGTTAACAATTTTTGAATCTTCTTTTTCACTTTTGCGGAGTTAGGCTTTGTAAAAGGGAAAAAATAATCTACCACTTCTCCTTTGCTATTAATCAAGTATTTATGAAAATTCCATCTTGGAGAAGCGCTTACATTTCCGTTTTGTTTCTTGTCAGCTAAGAATTTAAATAACGGTGAAGCGTAAGAACCTCTTACCCTTGTCTTTTTAAAAATAGTAAAATGCGTATGGTAATTAATTACGCAAAATTTTCCAATAGCGTCATCATTCAAAGGCTCTTCTTGGCCAAAATCATTACTAGGAAACGCTAAAATCTCAAATTTCTGGTGATCGAATTCTTTTCTTAATTCTTCTAAATCTTGTAGTTGGGGAGTAAAACCACATTCAGAAGCGGTGTTG
>JBKJLB010000298.1:0-3540 GCA_046597075.1 Pelobium sp. | reverse complement strand
GAAAATCCACCTGAAAATTTGAGAACTGCCAATGTTATTTGAACAAATAATTTCTGAGTTAAATCATCAGGATCTTAGATTAATATCCCTTCAATATTTTCAGTCTTATTTCTTTTTTCTCTTCAGGACTCAAATTGAAGTTATATTCATAAAGTGCATTTTCCCATTCTCCATAAACTGGATTAGGTAAAACGATGAATTTGTTACCCCACTCCTTTTTAAAATCATCTGTAGATTGAAATCGTTCCGCAATACTTTTCTTTTCAAAAATATCTGCAAAATCATTTAAGTTATCTCCTAACAACATTATCACTTTATGGTCTTTCATCACTATTTGGCGGCGAACTTCTTTAGGAGAATTAGTTTCAGACAAAAAAATATGTTGCTTATCTACATTAGGTAAACCTAGTTTCTCAAGGTTTTTTAATGTGGAGTTGAATTCATCTGTTTTACGATTGCTGATGTAAAAAATTTCTATTCCTCTTGAATGAACATATTTTAAGAAATCAATTGCTCCTGGAACAGCGGTTGCCGAAGCTACATCCGTCCATTTTTTCCATGATGCAGATGAATAGCTTTTTCCTTCTCTAATTAAGTTAGCTTCAGAATAACTATTATCTAAAATAGTTTCATCCAAATCAGTAATAATGGCAAAATGACCTTTTTTAATCTCTCGTTTTTTTAAACAACTGATTCGTAGTTCGGCTAAGTTAAAAGCCTGATAACACAAAGCCCGATACTCTGCAGCTTCCTGCTGAAAAAGAACTGAAAGGACTTTAATCTCATCAACCGTTGAAGGATTAGTGGTATTTTGAGCGAAAGAACAAGCGCTAATAAATAATGTAACAAGTAGTATTTGAATCTTTTTCATTCTTTATTAAATAAATCCTTTGGCTTTTAATAAAGCTGCTCCTAAACCATCTAAATTCTTACCACCAGCTGTAGCAAAAAATGGCTGTCCACCTCCGCCACCTTGAATTTCCTTCGCCAATTCTCTCACAATATTTCCGGCATTTAGTCCTTTTTCTTTTACCAAATTAACTGAAATCATAACCGTTAATAAAGGTTTACCCTCTATATCAGCAGCTAAAACCAAAAACATGTTTTCTACAATGTCTTTAAGTTGATAAGCTAAGTTTTTGATAGCTTCTGCATTTGGAAGTGCAACAGTTTCAGCAATAAAATTAATTCCGTTAATAGATTGTACTTTGGCTTTCAAATCATCTTTTAGTCCAGATGCTTTCTGCATCACAGATTTTTCGACTTCTTTTTTCAATCTGTTGTTTTCTTCCAATAAAGCTTCAATAGATTTAGCGATATCTTTTGGATTCTTCAACAACTCCTTTAAAGCCTTTATTAATTCATCTTGTTCATGAGCGAATTCTTGTGATTTGATAGCCGTGATGGCTTCAATTCTTCGTACTCCTGCTGCGACTGCACTTTCTGAAACGATTTTGAAATATCCAATCTGTCCTGTGGCTGGTACATGCGTTCCGCCGCATAGTTCTTTAGAATAATGATCATCAAAAGTTATCACACGAACAAAATCCCCATATTTCTCTCCAAATAAAGCAGTTACACCACTATCCAATGCTTGTTGATAAGGCACATTACGCTCTTCTTTTAATGAGATATTCTCTCTTATTTTTTCATTTACTATACCTTCAATTTGTTTTAGCTCTTCATCGGTCACTTTAGAGAAATGGGAAAAATCGAAACGCAAAACATTCTCATTTACTAAACTTCCTTTTTGGTTTACATGTTCGCCTAAAACCATTTTTAAAGCGGCATGTAAGAGGTGTGTTGAAGAATGGTTATTCTCTGTCAGTATTCTTCTTTGAGAATCTACTCTAGCTAAAAATGTGCTATCTATTATTGCTGGCAATTTATCTACAAAATGAACGATTAAGCCATTTTCCTTTTTGGTATCAGTGATTTTCACTTCTTCACCCTCTCCTATCAATAAACCAGAATCTCCAACCTGACCACCGCTTTCTGCATAAAAAGAAGTCTTATCTAAAACCAATTGGAATTGTTCTATTCCTTTGGCGGTAACTTTACGGTATTTCAAAATCTGAGCATGAACTTCTAAATCATCATAACCTACAAATTCAGATTCTTCACCTTCATTTACAATAATCCAATCTTCGGTATCAATTGCTGTTGCAGCTCTCGAACGGTTTTTTTGTTTTTGTAGCTCGGCTTCAAAGCCTTTCATGTCAACAGAAAGTCCTTTTTCACGGGCCATTAATTCTGTTAAATCTATAGGGAAACCAAATGTATCATAGAGTTCAAATGCTTTTTCACCGTTAATATCATTCATCTTATCAAAACGGTTAATTCCGTTTTCTAAAGTCCTCAAAAAGCCATTTTCCTCCTCTAAAACCACTTTCTGTACGAAGTCTTTTTGGACATATAACTCATCGAAAACGCCTTTAAACTGCTCGGCTAAAAGAGGTACTAATTGATTTAAAAATGGTTCTTTTAATCCTAGATACTGATAAGAATATCTTACCGCTCTTCTTAAAATTCGACGAATGACATAACCTGCTTTATTATTTGATGGCAAAGTTCCATCAGCGATGGCAAATGAAATGGCTCTAATATGATCTGCCATTACACGCATAACGATATCCGTTTTCTCTTCATTTCCGTAAGCTATTGCACACTTTTTAGAAATAAACTGAATCATCGGTTGGAAAACATCGGTATCGTAATTAGATTTTTTATCCTGAATCACTCGTACCAAGCGCTCAAAGCCCATTCCGGTATCTACATGCTGTGCAGGTAAGTTTTTTAAACTCCCATCCTTTTGGCGATTAAACTGCATGAAAACGTTATTCCAGATTTCAATTACCAATGGATCATCATTGTTAACTAAAGTAGCTCCACTAATTTTCTCTCTATCTTCATCAGAACGGCTGTCGAAATGAATTTCAGAACATGGTCCGCATGGACCAGTTTCACCCATTTCCCAAAAGTTATCTTTCTTATTCCCTAAAAGAATGCGTTCTTCAGGCACAAATTGCTTCCAAAAATCAAAAGCTTCCTGATCTTTTGGTAAGCCCTCTTTTTCATCACCTTCAAAAATAGTAACGTATAACCTGTCTTTTGGTAGTTTATAAACAGCTGTGAGTAATTCCCAGCTCCATTCAATCGCTTCTTTTTTAAAATAATCGCCAAAACTCCAATTCCCTAACATCTCGAACATGGTATGGTGATAGGTATCAATACCTACTTCTTCCAGATCGTTATGTTTACCAGAAACACGCAAACAACGCTGAGTATCTGCCACACGAGGATATTTAATGGCAGCCTCACCTAAAAACAAATCCTTAAACTGGTTCATCCCAGCATTGGTAAACATTAAAGTAGGGTCGTTTTTTACCACAATTGGTGCAGATGGAACTATTTGATGCCCTTTTGATTTAAAAAAATCTAAAAATTGCTGAGGAATCTCTTGTGCCGTCATACTCATAAGCTACAAATATAATGAGAATGAGGAGAGTTGAAAGATGAATTTTATTAAAGGATATTCAG
>JBKJLB010000141.1:0-2999 GCA_046597075.1 Pelobium sp. | reverse complement strand
TATATACTGCAACTACAAGAGCAAGAAAGGAGCTGTTTTATGTGAATTTTGAAAAGCAGTTTTTTCCAGATTAGACGATAATATTTAGTAACAGAATCACTTTCTTATGTGGCTTTTAATTCTTCCTTTATGTTGGTCTTAAAAGAGGTATTCGCTACTTGATTTTTTATTCAAAGTGCTCGATTTTTGACTCAAGTAAAAAGTTATTGTAAAAGAGTTTAAGTAATATTAAAAAGATTATAAGTCTAATCAATTTTGAGTTAATGAATAAAAACATTAGATGTATTTTCGGCATTCAATCAATATTTTAATTACTATTGTTTAAGAATGGAAACAAACAAACAATATAAACAGGAAAAGCGTAAATATTCATCTTCTTTACGTCTTTGGCATTGGCTCAATACTTTGGTGATTACGGGCTTATTAATTACTGTACTTATAAATTCAACGTTAAATGATAGAAACGAAGCAGTAGTGGTTTATCAGCAAAATACCGAAAATATAAGTTTAGAGGCCGCTCAAATTAAATCTGTAGTTCATGAGCAAGAGGAGAGAGTTTGGGGAATTCATATCTATTTTGGTTACGCTCTGTCGGCGTTATTAGTTTTTAGGTTGGTTCTAGAGTTCTTCCAGTTAGCCGATCAGAAATTTATTAGAGTTTTAAAATCTACCTATAACCATTATAAAACAACCAAAGAGCAGCGGTTTAAAGCGCAAAAGAAATTTGGTATAAAACTGACCTATGTGGTTTTTTATCTTTTATTGATAGTGATGGTTTCTACGGGCTTGATCATAGTTTTTAAAAGTGATTTAGGTTTACCTAAGGCAATTAGTCATGATGTTAAGGAAGTTCATGGCTTCACTATGTATTTGATTTTGGCTTTTATTGCCGCACATATCGTTGGAATTTATTTAGCCGAACGTAAAGATCAGAAAGGAATTACTTCTGACATGATTAATGGGGGCGACTAAATTTCTTTCAATTGTAAATGAAATTCAATTCCTAATTTGTCTTTCGTTTTTATCATCCCACCTAATTTTGTAGGCGGAGTAATGTTAAAATCAGAGAAATTTATATCCCTAGAACCTAGCATATGAATGTTTTGGTCTTCGTCCTTATAGAATTCAAAATCTATATTAAATTTCTTTTGCACTTTGGCAATTTCAATTATCACTACACCTTTAATATGTTCTTTTTGGCTTAGCCATGATGGGAATTTAGCCATGCTAATAAAATGAATTTTCAAATAAGGGTTTTCTTTAGCTTTTAAAGTTTTGCGTAGCTCTGCAGTCATCATTTTGTTATGACAATCGAAGCTTTGTATTGCTATTAAAATATCTCCCTTTAAATTTATACGATTAGTTGTTGAATGGTTTGCCTGCAAAACGATTGTATCTGGCCTGCAATAATTTAAAACAATACAATCAAACCGATTAACGCTAGTACTTCCGTTTACAATTAACGAACCTGATTTATTCACTAACATCTTTTTAGAAGACGAAACTTCTTGATGTGAATTAAGGTTAAAACTAGAACCGATAATGAAAACAATAAAAAGTAATATGATTTTTTTATCGAACATGATTTTTATGTTGTTAAAAAGTCAGGTTGCATTACACAATCTGACTCATCAATTTGAAATGTAGAATTATTAAAATCCTACCACTGCTTGCACCACATATCCTTGAAATTTACCGCCATTTCTAACATCACTGTTCAAAAAATCGTTGTATTTCTGATCGCTGTACTCAGCTTTTAATAAAATGTTATGAGTTAAAAACCAACCTCCAGAAAAAGCAAATCTATCTATAGAAACATCACTGGTCATTCCTGCTAATCTTGCTTTTACAGTATTATATCTTGCACCAAGAAAAAGATTTTCTGTTCTCCCAAACCTATATACTCCATCAATCGCAAACTGATTTGTTTTTCTGGTATCAACTTCAGTTTTACTTCTTCCGTTGGCCAATTCATAAGTCCCAAATAGCTCAAAACCAGACGCTTTTATAAATGCATTTAACTGAGTAGTATGGATTTCTTTAGAGAAACCAGGATTAAAACGACCAGAAAAAGCATTACCATCAGTAGTAGCGCCTACTTTTTCCATTACTAAGAAATAGTTAGAACCTGCTCGGTCGCCACCAAATAAGGTATTACTGCCCGAGCTATTGTTGGTGTAATAAGATGCGGCTAATCTTACCCTCACATCAGGATTAATTTGTTTGTCAAAAGCACCTTTAAAATAAAAAGAAGGAGATTTATGAATGTTTGCATCTTGAATGGTAGGTGTAATTTCGGCAATGTTACCTTTAATCATTCCGTTAGAAACTGCTACCATCCCTGTTAAATTACCAAGGTTTAAATAAACCTCACCACCAATCTCTGTTGCAAATTCATCCATAATATAATTCTCTATAAATGGATTGTATAGGGTATGACCACCATCAGAACGTCTAAAATGTTGGTCACCATAATTAATCTCCATATGCCCAACCTTAATGGTAGCAATACTCATAATCATGTCCCATACATCGCCTTTAAAAGGAAGTTTATCAAATTGAATAAAACCGCCTTTTACCCAAGTTTCATTATGATGACGGGATGATAAGTAACTGGTTAAATTTAATCGAATACCATCAGCTAATTGTACATCCATGTATAGGTTGGCATTAGCTGTATTAAAGCCAGGGGTTATTTTATATAAAGCATTTGCAGGTATTGTTGATTTGTTTTCGTGTTCCAAGTTTTGAAACGATTGAGTGAAGCCAGCTCCAAATCTCACCTTTAATCCATCAAATGGTGCGTCTTGACCTTTTTTTGTTTCAAAAACGTTGATTCCAGATTGATCGTAAGGACGTAAATTTGCAATTCTTGTTTTTATACCATCCTCTACTCTGGTGGTGTCTTGGCCAAGAGAGAGCATAGGATTGATTAAAAGTGCTACGACGGCTGAATTTCTAATGATAGTTTTAGCAATTATTTTCATGATGTTGTTTAT
>JBKJLB010000084.1:0-4389 GCA_046597075.1 Pelobium sp. | reverse complement strand
TTGAATATTTAAGGCTTGATGAAATACGCTGAAATTGATTTTTTGATATTGATCTCTTTGTTGTACCAAATTAGATCGGGTAATTTCAGCCTGTAAACCAACTTTTTGGTTAAGAACGTAGAATTTTCTGGTGAGTAAAAGTTTGCTAGCGTCCCCATCTTCATAAACCTTCAATAAGTAGTTTCCTGATATTTTAGGAATCACACTAAAATTTGGCAACTCTAAACGATAATGCGTATAAGTTTTAAAGGTGTTAAACGACAAACGATAATCATTAATTCTGTCTTCGCCGAAACTTTCTAAGTATTCTATGGGAGAAAGGAGCGAAGGAAGCCAATTGACATCACAATGGACCACACTATAATACAAGTTATGGCTACCAGTTCTTAAATCATCAAAATCTAACCTTAACTTTTCTTGTACACCTAGTGTAATTAAAGGGAATGAACCTTTTTTATTATCATAATAGAATTCAACACTTTTAATTTCTGGAATATAATTGATATCATCATAAATTAGCGTTGCAGATGGCGCTGTAATCACCTTAACTTTCGGTGTTTTGGGTTTTTTTTGAGCAGAGCAAGAAATTATTAGTGTAAAGTAAAAAGTAAAAAGTAAAAAGTAAGTCCGAAGACGGAAGACGGAGGACAAAAGCCGAAAACCTGGTGCCAGTTTCATTGAACTTAAATTAATAATGTCATATCTTTTATTCAAATCCTTATCCTTTATCTTTATTCTTTGCTCTTAGATCTTTTAATTTAGATGTATTTTAATTCTTGGCTCACTTATTTTTAATCTTAAACTACCCTTCCAAAATCATAATTTCTTCAGCTAATTCTTCCCAATGAAGTTGAATGGCACCTAGTCTTTCTTTTGCTAAAGCATAACGGTCATTCACCTCTTTTAATTTTATTGGGTTGCTATAAACATCCTCTTTTGCAATTTCAGCTTCTAATTCTTTAACAACCTTTTCCTTTTCTGAAATTTCTTCCTCAAGCGTTTGTAGCTGCTGATTGAGTTTTTTTAAATGCTTTTTCTTTTCTTCTATTTCTGAAGGTTTTGGTTCTTCTTTTTTAGGCTTCTCGGCTTTAGCAGGTTTTATTCCACCTTGCTCCATGCCTTTGTCTCTACGAGCTTGCCATTCTTCATATTCCTGATAAGTACCTGGATATTCCTGTATATCATGACCCTCGATAAACCAAATCTTATTGGCTACATTATCTAAGAAATACCTATCGTGAGAAACAGCTATAAAAGTACCTTCGTACTGTGTTAAAGCTTGTATTAAGATATTTACCGACTGTATGTCTAAGTGGTTGGTAGGTTCATCTAGAATCAAAAAGTTAGAATCTGTGGTTAGTGATTTGGCTAAAGCAACCCGTGATTTTTCTCCTCCAGATAAAACTCTAATTTTCTTAAAAACATCATCACCTGTAAATAAGAAACAGCCTAAAATAGAGCGAATTTCTGTGTCACTATGCTTTGGAGCGAAAGATTGCAGCTCCTCTAAAATAGAATTATCTAAATGTAAACTCTCTAACTGGTGCTGTGCAAAAAAAGTTGTAGTCACATTATGTCCAGTTTCACATTTACCTTTAAAAGATTCTGTACCGGCGATAATTCTTAATAATGTAGATTTTCCTTTACCATTGGCACCAATCAACGCTATTTTATCTCCTTTTTCGATAAGGCCATCCGCATTATTCAAAATATCTATAGCTGGATAGCTTTTATAAGCTTCTTCAACTCTTATTACATGCCTTCCGGATGGTTTAGAAAATTTGAAACGGAAATTTACCGTAGGATTTTCATCATCTACATCTTCCACACGCTCCATTTTATCCAATGCTTTCATACGAGATTGGGCCATTTTTGCCTTAGATGCCTTTGCTCTAAAACGCTCAATCAATCTCTCTTCTTGCTTAATTTTAGCTTGTTGATTTTTAAATTCTCCTTTTTGAATTTCACCTCGTAAAGATTTTTCTTCCAAATAGAAAGAATAGTTTCCAGCATAAGCTGTCAATTTCCCTTTTCTAGCTTCAACAATTGTATTTACAATTCTATCTAAGAAATACCTATCGTGAGAAACAATAACTATTGCGCCATCAAAACCATTCAAATAAGTTTCTAACCACTTAATAGAGGGTAAATCCATATGGTTAGTAGGCTCATCTAGCAAAAGTATATCTGGAGTTTGCAAAAGAATTTTAGCCAACATTACCCGCATACGCCAACCTCCCGAAAAGGTATTTAACGGGCGGTGTTGATCTTCGGTACTAAAACCTAAACCAGCTAAAATTTCATTTGCTCGGTATTCTATGTTGTAGCCGTCTAAAGCTTCAAACTCTAGCTGTTTATCGCTTAGTTTATTAATAATTTCATCCGAATAATCGGTTTCCATTTTCTTTAATAAAACTTCAATCTCATCATGTAACTGGTTCTGACGCTCGAAGGCTTCCATTGCAACATGTAAAATACTGTGATGCGAATCGTAAGACAATAAATCCTGATTCAGGTAGCCAATTTTAATATCTTTAGACATAGAAACTGACCCTTTTGAAGGGGCATATTCACCAACAATTATTTTTAAAAGGGTAGATTTTCCAGTTCCATTGGCACCAATTAGTCCAATTTTTTCACCTGGTTTAATATGCCAGTTGGCATCATCATATAAGGCTCTAGAGCCAATCAGGAAAGTTAAGTCGTTTATTGCAATCATTTGGGCGCAAAGGTAGCAAAATTGAAGCAGCATTTATTTCTTTAAAACACTTTTTAAAAGGGTTTGAAATCAAATTCCAATAATTTTTGATATCAATAGTCCTTGCATTTTAATCCTAATAAATAGCTGTTTGCTGCAATTTAAATCCCGTTTAATAAAAAACTTTATTAAAGTAAAAAAGTCCGCTTTACTAGATAAGCGGACTTTCTGATATATAATAGATTTTGATGATTAATTTTTTAACCTTCCTTGCTCACTTTCTAATCCAGTAGCTCTTCTTCTAGATGGTTTTATGTCATTTTTTCCAAATTTGTAGCTCAAAGAAACATTCCCAAATCTAGTATCGTTTTTTTGCGTTAGATCTAACTTTAACCAGGGGTAAGCACTTGCAATTACTTGTCTTCTGGTATCAAATACATCATTAAGAACAAACTTTAAATTCATTTTTTTATTCATAAATGATTTGCTAAAACCAGCATTTATACTGTATTGGGCATTAATTTTAATGATGCCATATTCCATTGGTGAACCATAATTTCCGCTTAATTCAGCCCCAAGTGTCTTACTAATTACAAAGTTGTTTTGGTTGTTAAATTGGATAGCTGTTTTGCCATTATTCACCACTTGGTTTTCTAAATTAGCAGATTTAAAGCCTAAGTAAAAGGCATTTAAGTTATTACTCATATTCCACCATTTTGAGACGGTAACTGGGATATTAAGGTTAGCACTATAGTTAATTTGTTTATCTAAATTAACATTAGTTTGAAACACAGATTTTGTTGCGTCGTCAGATAATATTACTTGAGATATCATGTCATTAGTCAAGCTATAACCTAAAGTCAAACTATATTGCTTTTTGTAGGTGTAAGAAAACTCATAGCTGTTGGTAAACTGTGGATTTAAGAAAGGATTACCTCTTTGGAAAGTGTATTGGTCTAAATAAAATTCAAATGGATTTAACGCATCATAATCTGGTCTATCAATTCTTCGGCTATAGGATAAAGATACATCATGACTTTTACCTAAAGATCTACTTAAAAATGCAGTTGGGAAGAAATTGATATAACTTCTTTTTACTACTTTATTGCTTGTAATCAGATCACCTTTAGAATTAGTTTGCTCTGCTCTTAAGCCAACTTGAATACTAATTTTCTTATATTCTGTACTTAGGTTGGTGTAGGCTGCGTTAACATTTTCGTCATAAATAAAATGGTTACTTCTTTTCGAGTCATTTTCCCAAGTATCAATTCTTTTCTGGCTAAACTGAAAATCGTTATCAGTTTTTACTAAGCTACTTTTTAAGCCTGCCTCTAATTTTAAATTCTTACCAATTGGTTTTACATAATCAAATTTAAAAGAAGATATATTGATTTTTGAAGGCGATGCATTCCTAAAAAACCAAGGTGATTTTAATGAACTACCATCATTGTTAAAGAAATAATTATTGTAATCACCAGATTCTTTGCCATAATAATGAGAATAATCAGCATCCATAGATAACTCTTGGCCGGCAGAATCTAGTGTTGTTTTATAATTAAGATTGTAGCTATTAGTTCGATACTTTTTATCAGTTTTACTAATTACGTTAATTGAAGAATCATTTTGACTGAAAGATTTACCAACCAATGTATTGTTGATGTTGTCTTCAATTAACGTAATTAGTAAAACTG
>JBKJLB010000401.1:0-3001 GCA_046597075.1 Pelobium sp. | reverse complement strand
TTGTGTTAGGGATTGGAGTGGTTTAGTCCCGATTTTTATCGGGACCGAAGCGATAGCGTAGCCACATAAAGCCCGACCCTTAGGGGAACACCCAAATTAGATTAATTTAAAACCTTTAATATAGCTTTCACCTTTAACAAGCATTCTTCGTATTCTTTCTCGGCATCGGCATAGTAGGTAATGGCGCTACCCACCTGGAATGAAAGGTATTTTTGTTTCTGATTGTAAAGTATTGTTCGGATAATAACATTGAAATCAAAGTCGTTTTGGGGAGAAAAATAACCTACAGCGCCAGAATACATGCCGCGTTTAGATTTTTCATAATGTTCCATCAATTGCATGGCTTTTATTTTAGGCGCACCTGTCATGCTACCCATTGGGAAAGTATTTTTAATAGCTTGAATGGCAGATATTCCCTCTTTTAATTCGCAAACTACGGTAGAGATCATTTGATGAACCTGTTTAAAGCTATACACACCAAATAATTCTTCTACACGGACGGTTCCTTTTTTAGCCGATTTGGTTAAATCGTTTCGAACCAAATCAACAATCATTACATTTTCTTGCTGTTCTTTTGGGTGCGATACCAAATCCGTTTTAATTTGCTCATCTTCTATTGGATTTGAGCTTCTTTTTGCAGTTCCTTTTATCGGCTGAGAAATTAATTTATTTCCTCTTTTTGATAAAAATCTTTCTGGAGTTGCTGAAATAATGTATTTATCAAACCATTTAAAATAATTTGAAAACGGGGTAGGCGAAACTTGATTTAAATGTTGATAGATTGTTAATGGATCAATCTCACAATTTTCGGCATAAAATTCTATACAGAAATTAGTCGCGTAAATATTCCCTATCGCTATTTCGTTTTTAACCTGTTGCAGCGTTTTAAGATATTCTGTTTTCGAAAAGCGAGCTTTTATTTCGGGCTTTTGGTGGTGGATAGGCTTAGAAATAATAGTATTGGATATCGCATTCCAAATTTTGTCAGCATCGGGACTTATTATTTCTAGCTCATTGCCTTTTATTTTAAGTAAATGCTGAGGAGCGAAAAAGAAAAGATCAGGGAAGTTAATGTAATCTGGATTGCTAGAATGGAGCTTTTCTATTTCGTTTTTAAGGTCGTAGGCTAAGCCTCCAAAAATCCAATCACTATTTTTTTTTCTAAAATTCTCTAGTTGATCAAATGAATCATCGGTATTTTTACATGCCAGAATATCAACACTGTCTGCAGCGATAATTAAATCAAAATGGGAGTACGGGTCGGTGTAGTTATTCGAGTCTAAAACGCAACAAATATCAAACTGATTGGCCCATAATAAAGCCTTTTGTTTAAATTCTCGTAAATCGATCAGATTAATTTGCATGTAGCTTACAAAAATAGAATAAGCCTAATGAAATCGTTGGAAATTCTCGAATTTATTTAATCATTAATAGGAACAATTAATACCGGGCATTTGGCATGTCGGGTTACGTTTTCGGCTACAGAACCTGAAATGAAATGATCAAAACCAGTTCTTCCGTGGGTGCCCATTACAATTAAGGATGCATTGTAATTTTTAGCGAGTTCAATAATTTCTTTGGTCACATCTCCAATCAAAATATGTTGTTCAACCGCTAAATCGCCAGCTAATTCGTTTATCAACTTTTCAATCAATTCTTCTGATTTTTGTTTTTGAATGTCCATAACTTCGGGCATAATCATTCCAGTATCTCCTAAAATAGGATCACCGGTAATATGAATAGCAATTGGAAATTCGTTTATGTGAACCAAAGCAACACTCGATTTTAGCTTTTTTGCGAGTGCAAACCCATATTCTGCAGCGTGGTAAGAATACTTAGAGTCGTCCACAGCGATTAATATTTTTTCAAAGTGCTTTAAATTTTCCATGTTATTGTGATTTATCTTAATTTACACAAAATTCGGTCCATAAGCTTCTTTTATGCAATATTCTCTTGGTATTTGTCAACTTTCGGTAGTTCCTTTGCGAGCGCTTCCTCAACATTCTTCTGAAATGATTTCTCAGCTCATTTTTGGGGATACTTTCGAAGTTTTAGAACAGGATGGAGCTTGGTTAAAAATTAAAAATGATTTTGATGCTTACGAAGGTTGGTTGGATGAAAAGCAAGCGAGGTTAATGGTGGATCAAGAAATAAAGCCCTTAAAAAAGGAGTCCTCATTTTTAACCAGAGAAGTTTATGCGATGCTTTTAAAAGGGAATTTGCGTGAACCCATTTACTTGCCTGTAGGCAGTTCTTTACCTCATTTCGAAGACGCTAAATGTAGCATTGGTGATGATCATTACCAAGTGACTTCTAGCAATGTTTTTGTCCCAAATCAGGAGGAGTTTGATACAGATGTACAAGAAACGGCAAAGATGTTTTTAAATGTGCCTTATTTATGGGGCGGCAGAACACACTCGGGTATTGATTGCTCTGGCTTTTCGCAGATTGTTTTTAAAATGTTAGGTATCGCTTTAAAAAGAGACGCTTGGCAACAAGCAGAACAAGGAAAGGTAGTTGATTTTTTAACAGAGGCAAAAGCTGGTGATTTAGCTTTTTTTGATAACGAAGAAGGAAGAATTACTCATGTAGGCATTATGCTAAATAACAGCCAAATTATTCATGCCTCTGGCCGAGTAAAAATTGATAGAATTGATAATCAAGGGATTTTTGCTGAAGATCTAAACAAGTATACGCACAAGTTGAGGATTGTAAAGCGGTTTGTTTAAAGGTTCCTTAACTCTAGATTATATCTATTAATTAAAATCTATTATTAAGTAATATATCATTCATTCAGGTAGTTATTTGTATTTAATGAATGATATATCATTCATTTTGTGTATTAAAAAAATATACTTATATTCGTATGGTTTTTGATTCATTAAGGTATTAAAAATCATTTTATGAATGATATATCATACGATAATTCCATTTCAGATTTAGCTCTAATACAAAAGATTTGAAACTTTGTTAAAGCACAAAGGATAAAGCTTAATTTAAC